>CAIXBE010000100.1 GCA_903917595.1 uncultured Rhodobacterales bacterium | reverse complement strand
TTAAGGTTAACCCGGCTGGTGCCGCCCTGTTCGATCTCGACTTCGGTGTAGACATTCTCTGAAACGTATTTTCCCAGAGTCAGTGCTGCGGTTCCGTCTTCGGCCGTCTCTACGTCCAGATCGTCAAATCCAAAGCTCTTCCGTATCTTGCTGATTAGCCCTTCGCCACTCCGTCCCGCAAGAACCGCGATCGCCTGAGCCAGTTGCGCGGCTTGCAACGCGGAAACTGTCTCAAGACCACGCCCAAACAGCAGCCTTGCTAGGACTTCTTCCTGTGGCAACTCCGGGCTGGATGAGAAAGCGACTTCGGGATCGTCTGCGGGTCCTTCAATGGTGACGTAACTTGTGATCCCGTCGCTTTCCGAACTGGCTGACAGAGCGAGCGTCGGAATAAAACTCCCCTCCATCAAAAGGTCGGCCCGCTCCAAAATCAGACGTTTGCCCAAAACATCCAGCCGCCCCCGGATCAGACCAAAAGCACCCGAAGGCACGACCGCTGCCGTCGTTCCCAGCAGCCTGAGGCTCCCGCCGAGTTCGGCGTCGATGCCGCGGCCGCGCAGGAATATCTTGCCGGGGGCTTTGATCGTCAGATCCAACCGAAGAGCCTTTCCCGGCGCCGGGCCTTTGCCTGCATTTGCCGAATCACCGATCAGTCCGGCGCGCGCGCGGGTGGCTTGAACTTCGGACGGTTCACGCACATGGTTTACGTCAATCAACGCTCCGGACGCATTGATCCCCGATTCCGGTACCATGACCTCTGTTTCGGCCAGAAACAGGTCTCCAGACACAAGCGCACCACCGAGCAGCGGACCAGTGACGCGCAGGCTGCCGCCGCCGACCGCCTCGTAAAGCCTGGGGTCGAAAAGGCGGATCCGGTCAAGGCCAACGATAAGCTCTGCCGGGTAAGGAGCTGCAAGCCCGATCGGGCCATCGATCCGCAGCATCCCGCCACTCGACAGACGTGATGTTGCAGCCAGTCTGGCCTTGCCCGCCGTCAATTCTGCCAGACCTTCCAGATCACCCAGCGCGAATCCCAGTCCTGGGTCGCTCAGGCGGCCATTGGACAAGGTTATGCGACCAGACAGCGACGACAGTGCGAGGGGCCCGTTGAGACGAAGGTCGTAGCGAACCGGGCCTTCGATCAAGCGCGGCGCAATGAGGGGATTGGCAAGCCCCGCTTGTCCAGTGCCGGAAATCTTCAGATCGCCCCGAGTCAAACTTGCAGCAACCTGACCCGAAATCGTCCCATCTACCTGACCGGGCCCGCGAACATCAAGATCAAGGCGAAAGAGGGGTCCGGCTTCAGTGACAACCCCTGAAAGCGTCAACGGGCCTTTCATATCCGGAATCAACAGGCTGAGATCGGTAAGCTTGGCGTCGACGGCAAGTCTCTGACCGTCCTCCACTGCTTCGCCACTCAAAGTCGCCTTGATCTGACGATTCGAAAGAAGCGCGGAGGAGATCAGGGTGGTGCCTTTGGTCAGTGCAAGCTCGGCTGAAACGTCGCTCTTTCCCGCCAGAAGAACATCAACAGACGGTATGTCCAGGCTTAGATCGGCTGCTTCTCCGGTCAGAGAAAGGCTTGCCGCCTCCGGGGTTCCTGCGATCCCGAACGCAACGCTGGCGGTTCCACCGTAGCGCGGATCCAGCGAGGCCAGATCGCCAATCGCGAGTGTGCCCTGCAGCGCCGATCCCGATGAGGCAAGCTTTCCCTTACCCTGAGCGAAAAAAGTTCCGGCCGAAATGTCGAATGACCGGATCGTTGTGCCCAACTCATCGCGCAGTATCGAAAGACGCGCCTTGGACACTCCGGCCAGCATCCGGTCAATCTGTTTGATCCCGAGCTGCAAATTTCTTGCGGAGACTTCGACGATTCCGTCCAGAACGCCAGAAAGGCCACTTGCCGATCCGCTAAGAAGGATGGTGCCGTCCCCAGCCAGCGGGCGACCAGTCACAAGCGCAAAGCGTGAAAGGTCGTTTGCTACGATTTCAAGCGCACCCGTCGTCAGAAATGCCTTTCCCAGCCCTTCGACCTGCAAATGTCCGCTGCTCGAATAGTCTTCGCCCGCAAGTCGGATGTCAGAAAGCCCAAGCGCGCTGCTGCCTTCAAGGAGGTGGAACTTGAATCCACCCGTGATCGACTGGCCCATCGCCCTAGCAAGCGGTGCGTCGGCGGGCCGGAGTCCGTTCGCGGCAAACTTGAGGGTGCCTCCAAAGCTGTTCCCCGCTGGGGTGCGTCCGATCCGGCCTGACCCGGAAAGCGACAGTGTGTCTACGTCCATATCCACACGATTCAGGCCGGTTATCTGGGCGAGGGCCCGCCAGCCCGTGCCATCCGCCTGATCGGCGCTGATCTGAAACTCGGCACGATCAAGGCGGGTGGGGACATCGCCAAAAGGCAAAAGCAACGGCTGTCCGTCCGGAGCAGCAAGCGTTCCTGAAACCTTGAAATCTTCTGGCATGCCATCGGCCGCCAGGCTTCCAGTGGCCTCCAGAGCCAACGACTGGGCTTGAAGGGAAAGCATGTCCAAGGTCACTCGCCCGCTTTCGGCCCGCCGCGCGTCGATCTTCAGGCGAATATCAGTCCCGAGGAATTCAGCATGTTCTGGCACGATAAGTGGTGCGAGGTTGCCGGAAAGGTCGGCAAGTAGCCGATACCCGCCGCCATCCTCGCCCGCCAGGGTGACTTTGCCGGACAGACGCTCTTCGCCGGCAGTTGCCAATGCGACATCGGCAGCGAAAGCTTCTATCTCGCCCACGCCTTTCAGCTGGAAATCGGTGGCAGGCGCCCCCGGAACGCCCAGAAAGCTTGTGACCACTCCACCTTCCGCTTCGCTTGCAGACAGGGACAAATCGAGTATTCGGGTTGCATTATCATAGGCCGCGTCGAGCAGGATCTCGCCCGATGGGCCTTCGCCAGTCCGGACAAGGGCCAATTGTGCTGCGCCCGAACCCGCAGCCAGACGCAAGGTGGCATCCAGACGGCCCTCAACGGCTTGACCGACCACGGTTTCGCCAAGGATGATCCGTTCGGCAACGATACTGCCAATGTCGATGGAAACCGGCAACTCGGGCAAGCTGAAGCCCGTGGCTTCCGGCGCGGGCAAGGCTGCGCTCCCGGTTTCCGGCAGCCGTGACAGGGTGATGCTGGAGGCGGAGATCTCGCTGATATCCAAATCACCGGACAGAAGCGAGGATTGGCTCCAGTCCAGCACGGCCCCCTCGACGGTAAGCCAGACACCGATTTCGTCAGCGATTGTAAGGGTTGTGAAGGTGGCGCGAGACGACAGCGCACCTTCGAAGCCGATAACTCTGACCTCGCGGCCAGCGTCCGACAGGCTGTCTTCCAGAAACGCCGCAAGATAGCTTTGATCGCTTTCCTGAGCGCCAGCCGCGCTTGCCGCAAGAATCGCCACCGATAGGAAAAGCTTCCGCATCAGAACGCCTGCCCCAGTCCGATATAAATCTGGAGCCCGTCCCCGGTGGCACCACTGATCGGCGCAGCGACATCCAGCCGGATCGGCCCAAGACCGGTATCATAACGTAGCCCCAGCCCCGCTCCGACATGAGATTTTGCAAACGCACCCGTGAACCCGTCCAAGCCGACAGTTCCTGCATCGACGAATCCCACAACGCCGATCCGCTCCGTGATCTTTGCGCGCACCTCAAGCGATCCCGCGAGAAAGAACTTGCCGCCGATTTCGAATTGCGGGCCTATGCCCTTGAAAACTGGAATGCCCAGGGATCGGTAAGGTTGCCCGCGGACGGTTCCGCCGCCGCCGGAAAAAAACAGCAGATCGCGCGGCGTTTCCAGAAGGTCAGAACCATGGACCGCGCCACCCTGCGCACGGACCGCGACTGTCAGCTTTCCGGGCGCACCCAGGCTAAGGTAGGCTCGGCCGTCGAACGTCGAGCGGACGCCCGAACCGGTGGTGTCGAAGCCCGCAAATGGCATTGCCGACGCATCAAGATAAAAGCCACGGGTTGTATCCCGCAGGTTGTCGCGTCGGTCCCAGGTCAGGCCCATTGGCAATGACAGGTTGCGGTATGTGAATTTGCCGCCGGGGTCCTGGCCATCTTGATAGGAGTAGCTGAGCCCCGCCCGCCCGGTCAAAGCCTTTGAAAAAAAGTGCGAAAAGGCCAAACCGAATTCAACTGTGTCGGCCGAGTAGTCGGTCTCGTCCAGATGCGCGAATTCCAGCAGCAGCCCGGCGGTCGTATCCCGGGTCAGCGTCGCAGGGCGGTCCAGTGAAACGCCAAAGGCATAGTCGACGCCGCTTTCGCCCGATCCGATATTGGTGACCGAACCTTCCAGTTCCAACCGTTCACCCCCGCCCAGAAGGTTCCGGTGCAGCCATGACCCGGTCAGGGACATGCCATCAAGACTGGCGATTTCGGCCCCAAAGGAATAGCGCCGGGGTTTCTGTTCGATGACGGTCGCGGTGATTCCCAACAGATCGGGCGAAGTGATCGCCTCATCCTCGGTCAGGGTGACGGACCCGAAAATCCCGGTACGGCGCAGCCGTTCTTCGGCGCCGCGCAGTTCAGTTTCGCTGAAAACTTCGCCCTCTGGAAGTCCGGCAATCTTGCGGATGCGGCGTTCGCGCATCCGTTCTTCGCCCGTCACCACCAGTGGCCCGAACCGCAAGCGAGGGCCGGGCTGCAGTTGCAGGTCCACGTCCAATAAGGCGGTCGAGTGGTCGGCCACGACCTGTTCGTCTTGAACGGCTGCCTTGGCGTGACCAACCTCGCGCCAGGCAAGGATCGAGGTATCAACCGCCTGACTGACCAGCCCGCTTTCTGCGGGCAGCCCGGTGCGAAAGCCATCGGGCAGGACGGTCTTCGGAGCCAGCGGCGCAATCCGGGCAGAGTTGAAACGGAAGGGCGGCCCCGGATCGACCCGCACCACGATAGCGGAAATCGCGCTGGGCACATCAATAGGGGGGATGCCGGCAGCTTCGCGGCCATCGACCGTGATCCGGATCACCGCCGAGTAATACCCCTTGGCATAAAGTGCTGCCAGAATGCGCCCGTAATCGGCCCGCGCCGCCGCCAGAAGGTCCTGCGGATCGGTCTGGCCCTGCGACTGCATTGAATGCATCAGCGAGGCGGCGCGGATCGCGTCGCCAACCGCATCGGTGGCCCCGGAAGTCACGAAATCCAGCCGGTCCAGCGCAAGGGCGGGCACGGCAGCAAGAGCAAGTCCCGCCACCGGTCCAGCCAGCCATCTCATCAGCTTTCCACGCGAGAGGGGCATTTTCGTTGGCCCCTCCCTTCAGGCCGTGGGGCAGTATCGCAGCTTGTCCGGGCAGGGGCAATCTTGGGCAGCGGCGCTCAGCCGATTGTGAAAGGGATCCGCGCAATGCTGCCGTTACCTGACCGTCACCGTGCCGTCACAGCCCTGCGGCATTCGGGGTCGGTGAACCCCGGAGGCACAGATGACCGAAACGACCTATGACCTTGACGGAGCCTATCAAATCAACGGCCCCGACGATGCGCGCAAGATGTATGGCGACTGGGCACCAAACTATGATGAAAGCTTTGGCGCGGCCTGGGGCTACATTGCCCCGCGTGAAATCGCAGCCATCCTGAAATCCGAAATCGCAACCGGGGCCGAGATTCTGGATATCGGCGCGGGCACCGGTCTTGTGGCCGAAAGCCTGACCGGTCAGACGGTTGATGCACTGGATATCACGCCCGAAATGCTGGAAATCGCACGGGCAAAATCGCTGTACCGGCAGTTGCTGTCGGGCGATCTGACCAAGGTTTTGGACATCCCGGACGCAAGCTATGATGCCGTGATCAGCTGCGGCACCTTTACCCACGGCCATGTCGGGCCAGAATGCTTTCCTGAACTGCTGCGCATCACCCGGCCCGGAGCGGTCTTTGCCTGTGGCACGATCGGCCCGGTGCTTGACGGCGCGGGCTTTGGGTCCGCGCTTGCCCGGATGGTGGCGCAAGGCCAGATCACTGCCGTCGCGTGGCGTGACATCCCGATCTACGAAGATGCCCAGCATCCTCACAAGGATGATCGCGGTCTGGTTATGGTGTTCCGTCGGCTGTAAGGGCTGCCGAATTGGATTCTAGCAGGTGTTCGGCCCCTGTCGCACCGCAAACAGGGGCCGATCGCACGGTTACTTCGGCAACAGTACGCTGTCGATCACATGAATGACCCCGTTCGAGGCGATGATGTCAGCGGTCGTCACCTTGGACGAATTGACCTTCACCCCGCTACGGCCGTCGACGTGGACGGTCTGGCCCTGCACGGTCGCCACGTCCATCCGCTGACCGGCAAGCTGGTCTGAGGTCACAGCTCCGGGGACCACATGATAGGTCAGGATTGCGATGAGCTTGTCCTTGTTCTCGGGCTTCAGCAGGTCTTCGACGGTGCCAGCGGGCAAGGCCTCGAAGGCGGCATTGGTCGGGGCGAAAACCGTGAACGGCCCGTCACCTTTCAGCGTATCGACCAGCCCTGCGGCGGTAACGGCTGCAACTAGGGTCGAGAACTGATCATCCGCAGCGGCGATATCAACGATGTCAGGGTCGGAAGACATGGGAACGCAGGCCCCGATCAGCGCTACGACAGAAGCTGCACCTGCAATGCGAAAGAGCACACGACGATTCATTCAAGGGATCCTTTCATTGAGATTGAGGGGATGGGCCGAAAAGCAGCGGGGGCGCCGTTGGCGCCCCCGAGCCTTGATCAGCCCTCCGGCGGCAGGATCACGGCGTCGATCACATGGATGACGCCATTCGATGCTTCGATGTCGGCGGCGGAAATCACCGCGCCGTTGACCTTGGCACCACCGTCCAGCGTGATCGTCACGGATGCGCCGTTCACGGTCGGGGCCATCATGCCTTCGGTCAGGTCGGTCGACATCACTTTGCCGGCGACGACGTGATAGGTCAGGATCGCGATCAGCTTGTCCTTGTTTTCCGGCTTCAGCAGGTCTTCAACGGTGCCAGCGGGCAGTGCTGCAAAGGCGGCATCGGTCGGAGCGAAGACGGTGAACGGGCCTTCGCCCTTAAGCGTCTCGACCAGGCCAGCAGCGGTCAGCGCTGCTGCAAGGGTGTTGAACGAACCAGCGGCGACAGCGGTGTCGACGATGTCCTTCGAGTGGCTTTCCGCGAAGGCGGGCATTGCAAATGCGGTGGCGGCAGTCAGAGCAAGAAAGGTTCTGCGGATCATTGGTGTCACTCCCGTTTGATCGTTTTGCCGGTATTGGCGAAGCGAATAGTGGGGTGGCCTTAGCTTGGATCAGTCGAGATGCAGCCGTTGCTGCCCTTGACTTGCCTACATCTCGCCCTAAGCCGGGCCTTTTCCAGACGTCCAGTAATATCTTTGTTAATAAACGCGAGCGGGAGTGAGCAAAATGCTCAGCAGAAGGGCGGTTCTGGGCGGCGCAGGTGCGGCGCTTGCCGCACCAATGGTCCGCGCGCAATCGGCGGTCGACTGGATGACGGAAGACTTTATCGCGGCACAGGGGCTGCCGGGTATGACTTGGGCGGTGCAGAGAGCCTCGGGTCGGCTATACACGGGCGCTGCGGGCTATGCCGATCCTGACGCGGGCGAATGGATGACGCCCGATCATCGGATGCGCGTCGCCTCGATCAGCAAGACCATCACCTCGGCAATGATCATGACGCTTGAGGCGGAAGGCGAGCTTTGGGTCGGACATCACCCGTTTGCCCCAGATGGCGTCTTCCGCGATCTGTTGGACGAAAACTCGCCCTGGCTTCCGCTTCTGGACCAGATCACGCTCGACCACTTTCTGACCCACACTTCGGGTGGCTGGCCATACACTGGACGCGATCCGGTGTTCTGGGACCTCGAGCTTGATCCCATGGAGCTTATCCAGAAGACCCTTGCCGAAATGCCGCCGGAATATGTTGCCGGTTCCAACTATGCCTATTCGAACTTTGGCTACTGCGTCCTAGGGCGGGTGATTGAGCTGGCAACAGGAATGGATTGCACCTCGGCTGTGCAGGCCTGGCTTACCGATCCAGCCGGAGCCTACAGTTTTTCCTTGGCCGGCGACACGCTGGCGGACCGCTTGCCGGGCGAAGTGGTCTATGTGCCGACGACTGGCGATCCTTACGGATTTCGCGCCAGCCGGATGGACTCATTTGGTGGCTGGGTGATGACGGCCGCCGATCTTCTGGCGATCTTCGCAGGATTTGACGGGTATGGAGACGAAATCGTCCCCGGATCGGTCGCCTGGCGCATGGCCGAGCCGTATATTGCAAACGGAACCTATGGCCGTGGGCTTTTGCTGAACCCGGCACATGGAAACCGTTGGCACAACGGGAGTCTGCCGGGTCTGACAAGCTTTGCAGTGATGATGGAGAACGGCGATCTTCTTAGCGCAATGGCCAATGGGCGCACCGAGGAAAGTCACACCGCCTTGGAAGCCTTCGTCTGGGACATCTACCGGGAAGTCGCCGGCTGACGGGTCACTACAGCCTGACGGATGTTACAAGTCGCTGCCACACACGTGAAACGGATTGTTTTGCTTTTTCGGCAGACCCGCGCATCTTTGACGAAACTTCTCAGGAGCCGATCATGCGCCGACTTAACTGGTCCGATGTTACACCCAAGCCACTTTGGCTGAGCCGCCGACAGTTGATTGCCGGGGCCGCCGCCCTTGTCGCTACCCCGGCTGTGGCCGAGCTGATGGCTGTGTCCAGCCCCTATTCGACGGATGCTGAACCCAACAGCCTTGAGGACATCACCGCCTACAACAACTTTTACGAATTCGGCACCGGTAAGGAAGACCCAGCCACCTATGCCGGGGCACTGACCA
>CAIXBE010000099.1 GCA_903917595.1 uncultured Rhodobacterales bacterium | reverse complement strand
TTGATCGCTTCTGACGGCATTGCCGACCGGTATCGGATAGCACTTCAGCAAATCGGGATCGATGCGCTGATGGTAAATGGTGACGAAGCTTGTCGCGCGGGGCTATCTGCGATTGCCCGAGAAGTGCCGGAATGGAGGGTGGCAGTATGACAAACGAACACTGTGACAGGATCCGTCTTTGCCTGACCGAGTTGGGTGCTGATTGGGCGGTCCTTTCTGGTCCGGACGCCGTTTGCTACGCGACCGGCCAGCCCATTCCCATCGAAACGGGCCCATCCCCATTCACCGGCGGGCCCGCATTGGCCTTTGTCGGCCGTTCGGGCGGAGTGGGGTTGGTGTGTTCGAATGTCGAGGCATCTGGGCCGATTGCGGGCGTGACGCTGGAAACCTACGCGGGATTTTCCGGAGTCGTGACGGACCAGCTTGCCAACTATCGCCGCGCCGTCGAAGGCATGGTTCGCAAGCTGGGCATCGGTGGAAAGCTGGCTGTCCAGAAGCCCTCGCACCCCGCCAGCATCACTGACATCGTGCCGATGGGCATGTCGATTGACCTGCATCTGAACCGGGCCCGGGCGGTGAAAACGGCGGATGAGATCGCAGCGCTTCGCATAGCTGCCAAAGGTGCGAGCGCAGGCCAGAACGCTGCCCGGCGTCTGACCCGCCCTGGTCTTTCCGAACTGGAAATTCTCAACGGTATCCGGGCGGTGATCGAGGATGGTGCAGGGTCGCGCTGCGCCTTGACCGGTGAGTATGTGGCCGGGATTGAGCGTACTTCCACACTCGGCAACCCGCCGGGCGCGCGCAAGCTGATCAGCGGCGATCCGGTGATCTGCGATCTTGCACCGCGTATCAATGGCTATTGGAGCGACAGTTGCGCCAGCTTCTGCCTCGACACCGCGACTGATGTCTGGCTGGCTCAGTATCGGCGCGCGAAAGAAACGCTTGATCTGGCGATTTCCACCCTGCGGCCGGGGCTTTCGGTGGCGGACTTTGACCGCGCACTGCGCGCACACATGCAAGGCGCAGGCTTCAGTTATCCGCATCACTCCGGCCATGGCATCGGCACATCGGTGCATGAATGGCCGCGCCTGGTGCCGGATGAACCGGCGCTGATCGAAAAGGACATGGTCTTGATGGTGGAACCCGGCAGCTATCTGCCAGGCATTGGTGGCGCGCGTTGCGAGCACATGTTGCGGGTTACCTCAACCGGCGCAGAAATGCTGACCGACTTTCTGATGGATCCGGTGCTTTGACTGGTGTCGCCGGCGTCCACTGTGTACTTTTCGCCCTGTTCGACGCAAGTGAACCGCCGAACCGCGCGGCGATGAAAGCCCAAGTTGACTACGTGAGAGCGGCAGGGGCCGACGGGGTCACCATCCTCGGTCTTGCCACCGAAGTCGGCAAACTGACATTTGTCGAGCGGTGCCAATTGGTCGACTGGGCCGCCGAAGACGTCGGTCAACCGTAAGATCGGTCTCGGCAATACGGCGCAAAATGTCACCGGTGGTCAAGGTCAGGGCTTGTCGTCCTTCTTTCTAGGACGCCGGACAACGGGGTTGAGAAATTCGTTCCGGCAAAACGGTTTGCCGGCTGAACGAGTCAGCCACTCACGCTAGATTCCCTGTTTCGCGAGGGAATTCAGTGCGGCGTCAGGCCTTTGGTTTGGCGTCGTTTCTGTTTCTGGGTGTTGGCTTTCGTTATGGTTCAGGGCGGGGGATCAAGGGGTTCAGTAATGCACTTCTTCATGGCCATAGGTGCCTTCATAGTCCCGCCATTCGACAAATACCGAGCGGTGCCAGTAACTGCCGCAGCTGGCCGGGATTCCAAAATCTGAGGCTTCTGGTATCGCGGTTATGCTGCTTCGCCTGCGGGAATAATCACCCTGTTCGCCGTAGCTGCCCATGTAAACCGTCCCCCAGCTGTTGCAGTCGCCATCAGAGCTGCGGTTCTGACGATAGGTGATTTCAAAAACCCGGATCGAACGTACGAAGTCGAAAGCGGCATCGGAAATGTCGACATCTGCCTGAGCGTCGACAAGGATCGGATCGGCCGAGACTTGTGGAAACGACAAGGCTGGCGGCGGCACATCACCCCCGAATGCGATATCGAAGAGACGCTCAATCGGCCGCTGCTCGCCTTGAAAACTCGCCCGCATCGGGCAGTTCCATATCTGAAGCGGCGGTTCAATCGGCCAAGGTGTGATCCGAGCAATGAACACTGCCCGCGCATGGACGCATTCGGCGGAAGCAGGCCAGCCACCGGCGAGACACAAAAGAATCGCGCAATCGACGGGGTAGGCCGCTGCCGGAGTGACGGTTGCGGTTGACAGACCGACACCCAGGAGAACGGCAGGGAAGAAAGGTTTCATGGGAGATCTTTCTGGACTGGTGGGATGTTGAGGAATGTTGAATAGGCTTCGGTCGCTATGTGGGCTTCCGACAGGGCGCGATCGCGCTCGGTATCCAGACAAGCGATGTGATTGCTAACAGCCACGAAGTAGGCCTCAAACTCTGCCGTAATCTCAGCCCGGTACTCAGAGAGAACCGCCTCGGGCAGATCCGTGATCGGTACTTCAGGTGCCAGACAGCGAATCACCTCAGGTTGTGCGAAGGCTGCCGAGGTCACGGTAACGGCGATGCAGATCGCGGACATAATCTGCGCTCGCCTGCGTATCGGACGTGCCACGCCAAACCATGGAACCGCTTTTGGAAGCAGAAAAACTACCAGTATTTCTTGGGCTTTTCTCAACGACTGCGTCTCACAACTTAACTCC
>CAIXBE010000098.1 GCA_903917595.1 uncultured Rhodobacterales bacterium | reverse complement strand
GCTGTCCCCAAGACCGGCAGTACCTCGCTTCATTATGCGCTGATGTCGCACCTGGACGTCGTCTTCCACATGAAGAACACGGCGCCTGCGCTGTATCATCTTTCAGCCGAAGATATCGAGCGGGTCATGGGGCCGATCAGCTTTGGCAGCTATTTTTCTTTTGGCGTGGTGCGCAATCCTTTTGACCGGATGGTGTCGCTTTACCACGATTTCCGGGATCAACGCGGCAAGATCAGGGCGGCAAGTTTCGACGATTTCGTCCTTGGCGAATTCCGCCGCCACTGGCGCGACAACGTTCATTTTCTGCCTCAGGCCTATTTCCTGTGTCGCAAGGACGTGCCGATGGTCAGCCAAGTCTACCGTTTTGAAAATGGGCTGGACAGCATTCTTGCCGACATTTGCCAACGGGCGGGTTGCAGCTTTTCCGGCATTGGCCGTGCCCGTGCCAGCGTTCGGGATCATTGGAAAACCTATCTGCACAACCCCGAGGTGGTGGACCTGCTGGTGCAGGACTTTGCCGTGGATTTTGATCTGTTCGGGTATGATCGGACGATCGCAGCAGGCTGAAACGCTTCCTGCCCGCCGATCCACATTCTGCGGATTAGTCCATTAACGAAATCTAAACCTGCTTGGCAGATTAATGAGTGGCACAACTTGCGATGCCTAGAGCGTGTCGCTCCAGACCGGATTCGGGATTCCCAACGATGTCGTTTCGTGATTCCCTGCCATTGAGGCATGTATGGGGGTCGAGAATGGGTAAACCGCATCCTGTTGAGTTACGCGTGCGTGCTGTGGCACTTGTCGAGCAGGGCAATACGCATACCGAGGCGGCACGGCGACTTTGCGTTTCGATCAAGTTCGTCAATGACATGGTGCGGCTCAAGCGTGAGACTGGGGCGCTTGCGCCAAAACCGCAGGGCAATCCAGGGCGTGGCAAGCTCGCGGGCGTCAAGGAATGGGCTCAGCGCCGGATCGCCGTCCGGCCCGACCTCACGATTGATGAATTGACGGCTGAACTGGCCGCCGACCACGGCCTGCAAGTGCATCGCTCTTCGGTTGGGCGGCTGCTGCTTCGGCTCGGGTTGTCACACAAAAAAAGACCTGCAAGCGCTTGAGCAGAAGCGCCGGGATGTCGCTGACCTGCGCCATATCTGGATCGCCAAACGCCAGCCCTTCATGGCCAATCATCTGGAAAGGCTGGCCTTCGTCGACGAAACCTCGGTCAAGACCAACATGGCCAAGACCACCGGCTGGGCCCCGCGCGGGCAGCGCCTGATCGATCACGCGCCGTTCGGCCACTGGCGCACCCAGACCTTCGTCGGCGCGCTGCGCCATGACCGGATGGATGCACCCTGGGTCCTCGACGGGGCCATGAACGCCGAGATGTTCGATCTCTACGTCACCACCCAATTGGCACCGACACTGCGCAGAGGCGATGTTGTCATTCTCGACAACCTGTCCAGTCATAAAAGCCCCACGGCCGCCCGCGCCCTGCACGACATCGGCGCATGGTTTCTGTTCCTGCCGCCCTATAGCCCGGACCTAAATCCAATCGAGATGGCATTTTCAAAGCTCAAGACGCTGCTCCGAAAAGCTACCGCCCGAACCTACGATCAGCTATGGCATGCGGTCGGACACGTCTGCGATCTGTTCTCAGACGAAGAATGTTACAACTTCTTCAAAGCGGCAGGCTACAAATCCGATTAAACGCGACACGCTCTAGCCCGTCGAAACCGGCTTCGCCACCTGGAGTTAGGTCCTTGGTCAGGAG
>CAIXBE010000097.1 GCA_903917595.1 uncultured Rhodobacterales bacterium | reverse complement strand
GATCTGGATGGCGGCTATGGCCTGCCGCAAGAATTGCCCGGGTTGGGAGCCTTTGACCACATGATCCTGCGGGCGACGCTGGACGGGCGCGCGGTCTGGATGGACGCGACCGGGTCGCACGCGGGCGGTAGCTTGGGGGCGGCGGTCGAATTGGACTATGGCTATGCGCTGCCCTTGACCGGTCAAGGGACGGCGGCGCTGGAACGGATGGAGGTCACCTCGGAAGGCACCTGGAGCCAGCACGCGCGCGAGGAATTTGCCTTCTCGCTGTTTGGCGTGTTCCTGACGGTCGAAACCCGGCATCTGACCGGGGCCGCTGACGGCGCGCGGGCGCGGTGGGCCAGCACCCCGGTCTCGCAGATCAGCCGTGATTTTCTGGAGTATTATCAGAACAGCTATCCCGGGCTGGTCGTGCTGCGCCCGCCCGAGATGACGGATGACCGGGACGGCAATGAAGTCGTGGTCACCGAACGCTATTTCCTGCCGCTGGAGGCTTTGAACCGCAACGGCCTGCGCGAAGACTTCTTTTTCGGCACCGAAAATCTGGTCGAACGCTATCCCAAACATCTGAACGGTGACCGGCGGCTGCCGTTTCAGGTCGGTGGCCCCTGGATCGCGCGCTATGAGGTTGAAGTGAAGGGTGCCCCGATCGAGTTCGATCCGCCGGACCCGGTGACGCTGCAGAACGCAGCGTTCAGGTTCGCCTATTCCGGCGAAGCGCGCGAGGGTGGCAACATGGTGTTGTCATGGAGCTTTGAGCCCCTGGTCCACGCCATCCCCGCCGATCAGGTTCAGGCGGTTCTGGACGACGCCCGCGCGGTGCGTGAGGCAAGCTGGTATACTTGGGACCTGACGGACGTCGAATAGGCCCCGACCCGGTGACCGGATCGGGGCGCTGGTCTGGCGGTGATCAAAGCGGTTCAGGTCTCGATGGAATCGGAATTCAAACCAAGAGTGTTCGAATTCCGATCCTCGATGTTTCCGTAATGACCTGACCGGTCTAGAAGATCAGGCTGTCATAAAGCCCATAGGCACCACCGGTCGAGGTCAGGCTGCTGGACGCGCCTTCATCGCGGGCATAGGCGACGATGGCATTGTAAGTGCCGACGCCGAACGACCCGTCGATGCCGCCGCGATAATAGCCCCAGGCGCGCAGGTTGCGCTGGATCGCCTTGCGCTCGGCCCGCGAATAGCTGTTGAAGGCGCGGCCGGCCGGAGTCCCATGGATCGAAGTGTAGACCGGGGTAGGCTCGACATAGATCGGGGCCGGGGCGGGCGGCGGGGTCACGACGCGGTGCTTCCTGCTGTTGTCAATGATGCCGTCGATGACCAGCGCGGTGACGACACCGGCGAGGAAGTTTTGCTCCTTGTCGCCCCAGGCCTGGGCGGGGGCGGCAGACAGGGACGCCACCGACAGCGCGGTAAGGGCAGCGATGATATGGGATTTCGCGGTTTTGACAGTGGGCAGCATGTCGTTTCCTTTCAGGGTTTGTCCCGATGCGTCGGGTCGATGCCACTGGATTTGGACCATCGGCTCCTGCTAGGCAAAATCAGCGCGCCGCTAGGAAAAAGCGGGGCGATGCTATCGGATAACATGATGAAAATCAGTGGTTTGTGTCAAGCCTCGGTCTGTCGCAAGTATTCGCTCAGTCGGGAAAGGCCTTCTTCCAGACGGGTCTCGGGGCCGCCGCCGACCCCAAGTCGGATATGCTGCGGCAGGTCGTAGGCCGATCCCGGCAACAGAAAGGTGCGCCAGGGAGGGGCCAATAGCGAGCGGGCCAGCGATTCGCCGTCGGTGCCTGTGACCCGGGCCAGTCCGATCAGCCCCGCTTGCGGGCGATGCCAGGACAGGCGCGGCTGGCCACCGACGAAACGGTCCAAGAGGTCCAGGGTCGTCTGCCCCTCGCCCCGGGCACGGGTCAGGGCTGCGGCCAACCGGTCAGGGCGCAGGGCCACTTCGGCGATATGTTCGCCGAGGGTGTTCATGATTTCCGACGCATTCTCGCGCAGGATCATCGCGTCGCGGATGACCTGAGGGTTCTGGCAGATCATCCAGCCGGTGCGCAGGCCCTGCAGCCCCAGCGCCTTGGAGACGGAACCCGTGGTGATGCCAAAAGGCGTCAGCCCGGCGATGGACGGCGGGCGGGGGCCTGACCATTCCAGACCGGCGTAAACTTCGTCCACCAAGAGCCAGATGCCGTGGCGGTCGGCAAGCGCCGCAAGGGCGCGCAGGTCGTCCTCGGGGATCAGGCGGCCGGTGGGATTATTGGGGTTGGTCAGAAAGATCATCCGGGTGCGCGGGGTGATCGCGGCGGCAATCGCTTCGGGGTCAAGCTGCCAGGCTTGGGCCTCATCCCGGGGAACTTCGACCAGCGTCGCGCCGATGGCTTTCTTCATGACACCCACCTGCGGCCAGCCGGGAGCGTCGGTGATGACCTCATCACCCGCCGACAGAATCTGGCGGAACAGCAGGTAATTCGCCTCGGCCGCCCCGGCGGTGATCAGGACATCGTCGGGCGCGCAGGCTGCGTTCAGCCCGGCCTGATCCAGCACGCGTTGGCGCAGAGAGGGCAGGCCGAAGAAACTGACCCCGTTCCAGTCCAGCGAAAGATCGGGATCAAGGTCGGCAAGGAAGTCCTTCAGCCGTGGCGACCGGGCAAGCGAAAAGCCGATGAAACATTCGGGCGGGTCGGAGGCCGTGGTTTCCAGCAGGTAATCGAACAGCTTGTGGATGGTGACCTTCATCGGCAACCCGCGCGCGCAAAACTTTTCAAAAAGTTTTGCAAATTCCTTCGAAGGAATTTGGTCCCCCTCACCGGACGTCGCGCCCCTGGTTCAGGATGATGATGTTGCCCGACGAGATATCCCCGGCGGGCGAGATCAGGAACCCGACCCAGGCGGCGATTTCCTCGGGCTGCATTGCGTGGCCGTGCGGCATGGCACTTATCGCGCGGGCCAGCACATCCTCGGTCAGGACGTTGAACAGTGGCGTTTCCGTCATCGCGGGCGCGATGGAGTTGACCGCGATCTTGTCGCGCGCATAGCGGCGGGCAAGGTCCTTGGTCAGCGTGTCCATCGCGGCCTTCGACGCGCGGTAATGCGGTGGATCGAAGACGTCGAAGTTGTAGGCGCCGTTCGACGAGATGTTGACGATCTTCCTGACGCCCGGGCGACCCGCCATCGCCTTGACCGCCTGCTGGCAGCAATGAAATGCCGAGTGGAAGTTGATCTCCATCTGCCGGGTCAGTTCATGGGCGGGGATGTCGGGAAAGTCGGACATGAAGCAGGTTCCGGCATTGTTGACCAGTACGTCCACGCCACCGAAACGGCCGGTCAGCCGGTCGAACAAATCAGCCACCGCCTCGGTATCGGTCAGATCGACGGCTTCGGGCGTGAACCCGTCGCGGTCGGCGGCCATCATCAGAAGTGCGGGGCCGTCGATGTCGACGCCGACAACCTGCAGGCCATCCTCCAGCAGCCGGTCGCTGATCGCCCGGCCCATACCGCCCGCAGCCCCGGTCACCACCGCCACGCGCCTGCCCATCTGACCCTCCCCATGTGCGTAAACAGTAGGCAGGCTGTGCAGCCATGTCCCTTGGCCCAGATGAGGGTTTCGCTACTCTGCGGTCAAGGGCAATACGCCCCGGGCCAGAGGGAGGACAAGATGGCGGAAGAAGTCGTACGCGGCAAAGAGGTGACTGTGACCTTCGATGCCGGCCGCTGCATCCATTCGCGCGGCTGCGTGTTGGGGTATCCTACGGTCTATTTGCCCAATGTGCAGGGCGAATGGATCCATCCTGACGCCGCCAGCGCGGCCGAGGTGATGCATACGGCGCTGAACTGCCCTTCGGGTGCGATTCGGGTGGCCCGCAACGATGGCAGCGCTACTTCGGACAGCCCGCCGGTGGTGAACACGCTGCGGGTCCGCGAGAACGGCCCGCTGGCGATCGAGGCCGAGTTGTCGATCAAGGGCGCGCCGCAAGCCAGCCCGCGCGCCACGCTGTGCCGCTGCGGCCAGTCCAAGAACAAGCCCTTCTGCGACGGTGCCCATACCGCGGCAGGCTTTGCCGCCAGTGGCGAGCCTGCTGCCAAGGAATTCGCGCCGCTTGAGGTTCGCAATGGACCGGTGAATGTGCAGCCCCTGCCCGACGGCCCGCTGAAGGTGACCGGCAATATGGAAGTGGTCAGCGGCACGGGGCGGACGTTGAACAAGGCCACGACCCTGTTCCTGTGTCGCTGCGGCCAGTCGAAGAACAAGCCATACTGCGACGGCAGCCACAAGGCCGCGGGGTTCCAGGCCGAGTGATCCGCAACCCGTTCTGAACAGGGTTTTCGGTACAGGCGCAGACGGCAGGACGGGAGGCTACTGGCGACCTCCCGACCGATGCCACGTGCGGCCTAAGTGACTATTGCGACTTTCCGGGTCAGGCGTTTCGGCCCGGAAAGTCTATACGCTTAAACGGCCAGTCCCGCGCAAGCCAGCCACGGAACGCATCGCCCAAGGCGGTATCCGCCGGGTCGCCGATCCGGCTTTGCCGCGCCCAGTAGAGCGCCACGGCATCAAAGGCGGGGTCCGAGGCTGGATAGATGTAGCAGCACCCCAGGCAGCGTTTCCCGTCAGGCGACACCACCGTGTAGGCGAACGAGTGCCGGATCGTGAACTCGCGCTGGTGCCAGCCAAGGTCGATCAGGTTTTCTTCCAGCGTCAACCCTTCGGGCCACGAACTGCCATCCCCCATCCGGTCCTTCAGTTCGGCGGCGCTGGACATGACCGCGTCAAAGTCGCGGATCACGTCATGCACGGTCAACGGGCGCAACAGGAAGCTGTCCGTCTCCAACCGTTCGGGCACGACGAAATCTGCGGGCACGAGGGGGCGACTGTACATGGCGCCACTTTCCGAAGAACCCGGCCGGGCTGGCAGAGTTGACCGCAGCTTCGCTCAGTTCACCACGAAGTCAAAGTGCTTGCGGACGTCTTCCTCGATCTTCCAGGTACCCTTGAAGTCCTTCTCGACCACGAAGGCATCGCCCGCCGTGACGGTAACCGGGGTGCCGCCATCGGGGGTGATCACGATGCGGCCCTTGATCAGGACGACATATTCATAGGCCGTATAGGTCGCGTGATAGCTGCCGACCGTACACTCCCAGATGCCCGAAACCATGGCGCCGTCGGTCGAAGTGTGCAGGACCCAGGTCTTCATCGAAGGGGTGCCTTCGGTGACAACCCAGCCGTCAAGATCGCCGGTCGCGGGGTCAATTCCGTCAGTCGAGGGCAGGCGGTTGATGCTTTGCATGGGTCTGGTCCTTTTTTGGATGCAACCTCAGGATCACCCCTGTGGTTCGGCCTGTCAGGCCTGCGCGCGACGGCAGCAGGCCTGATCCCGACTCATGCCGATGCTTAACGCGCGTCGAAGTCGGCTGCCGAATGGCGTTCCTTCAACTGGTCCTGCGGCTCACCCCAGGTGCGGTTGACCTTTCGGCCCCGGATCACCGCCGGGCGCGCATCAATGCGTTTGGCCCAGGCCATGACATGGGTGTAGCTTTCCACGTCCAGGAATTCGGCCGCGTTGTAAGCCCGGCCAAGCACAAGGTTGCCATACCAGGCGTAAATCGCGATATCGGCCAGGGTATATTCGCCGCCCGCCATCCAGTCCTTGTCGGCAAGGTGCCGGTCCAGCACGTCCAACTGGCGCTTGGTTTCCATTGCATAGCGGTTGATCGCGTATTCGATCTTGACCGGCGCATAGGCATAGAAATGCCCGAAGCCGCCCCCCACGAATGGCGCGCTGCCCATCTGCCAGAACAGCCAGCTGAACATCTCGGTCCGGGCGGAAGGGTCCTTGGGTATGAAGGCACCGCCGAATTTCTCGGCCAGGTACAGCATGATCGATGCGGATTCGAAAACCCGCTGCGGCGGAGTTGCACCATGGTCGATCAGCGCCGGGATTTTCGAATTCGGGTTGATCTCGACAAAGCCCGAGCCGAACTGGTCGCCCTTGCCGATGTCGATGTACCAAGCGTCATATTCGGCGTCGTGACCCGCATCCAGAAGCTCCTCCAGCAGGATCGTGACCTTGATCCCGTTTGGGGTCGCAAGCGAATGAAGCTGCAAAGGGTGCTTGCCTACGGGCAGCGGCTTGTCATGCGTAGCCCCGGCGATGGGGCGATTGATCGAGGCGAAGGTGCCGCCCGAGGGCTGGTCCCAGGTCCAGACTTTCGGCGGGGAGTAATCGGTTGGCATGGCGTATCCTTGGAATGCAAAAGGGCGGCTTTGTGCCGCCCATTTGGTTACCTAATGTTACCTATGTCAAACCGAAAGGCAGACATACTTCAATTCCATGTAATCATCGATTCCGTGGCGGCTGCCTTCGCGGCCAAGGCCGGACTGCTTGACCCCGCCAAACGGTGCCATCTCGTTCGAGATCAGGCCGGTATTGACCCCGACCATGCCGTATTCCAGCGCCTCTTGCACCCGGGTGATGCGGCCGATGTCGCGGGCGTAGAAATAGCTGGCAAGGCCGAAGATCGTGTCGTTGGCACGTTTGATGACTTCCTCTTCGGTGTCGAACTTGAAGAGCGGGGCCAGCGGGCCGAAGGTTTCTTCCTGTGCAACCTTCATGTCCGGGGTGACGCCGGTCACGATGGTTGGCTGAAAGAACGATCCGCCAAGGGCATGACGTTTGCCGCCGGTCACGACCTTGCCACCGCCGGCAAGGATGTCGGCGATATGTTCTTCGACCTTGTCCATGGCGGCTTCGTTGATCAGGGGGCCGGTGGTGACGCCTGCCTTCAGCCCGTCGCCGATGGAAAGCTTGGCCACGGCGGCGGTCAGCTTTTCGGCGAAGGCATCATAAACCCCGGCCTGCACATAGATCCGGTTGGCGCAGACGCAGGTCTGGCCGTTGTTGCGGAACTTGGAAATCATCGCGCCTTCGACGGCCTTGTCCAGATCGGCGTCGTCAAAGACGATGAAGGGGGCATTGCCGCCAAGCTCCATCGAGCATTTCAGGACCTGATCGGCGGCCTGTTTCAGAAGGATGCGGCCAACCTCGGTCGACCCGGTGAAGGTCAGCTTGCGGATCAGCGGGTTCTCGCAGAATTCCTTGCCGATGTCGGAAGACCGTTTCGAGGTGATGACCGAGAACAGGCCCGCGGGAACCCCTGCGCGTTCGGCGAGAAGGGCCAGCGACAGCGCCGACAGCGGCGTTTCGGCAGCCGGGCGGGCGACAAAGCCGCAGCCGGCGGCCAGAGCGGGCGCGACCTTGCGGGCGATCATCGCGTTCGGAAAGTTCCAGGGCGTGATCGAGGCGGCGACCCCAATGGGCTGCTTCAGCACATGGATGCGCTTGTCGCGCTGGTGGCCGGGGATGATGTCGCCGTAGGTGCGCTTGGCCTCTTCACCGTAAAACTCGATATAGGCCGAGCCATAAGCAATCTCGCCCTTGGCTTCGGCCAGAGGTTTGCCCATCTCGGCGGTCAGGATCGTCGCCAGGTCGTCCTGGTTCGCCATGCACAGATCGAACCAGCGACGCAGGGTCTGCGCGCGTTCCTTGCCGGTCCAGGTGGCCCAGTCGCGGTGCGCGGCGTGGGCGGCCTTGATCGCACGGGCGGTCTCGGTCCGTCCAAGGTTCGGCAAGCTGCAGATCACATCGCCGCGGGCCGGGTTGGTGACGGTAAAGGTCGAGCCGTCGTCGGCGTCCACCCATTGCCCTGCGACATAGGCCTTGGTCACCAGCAGCGAGGGGTCTTTCAACAAGGATGCGAGATCGGTCACGGAATCGAGCATGTCGGGCCTCCATATGCTTTGCCCCAAGGGGTCGCATGGCGCGGGGGGCTTGTCCAGTTCGGCGCGGTGGATCGGGCCAGTATTTGATCAAATCAGCGCGCGACTGGAGCGGTGCGTCGGGTTGAGAGCCAAATCTTTTCGAAAAGATTTGCAAATTCCTTCGAAGGAATTTGGTCCCGGACCCTAACCGTTCGCGTGCATCCGTTCGATGTAGGCGCGCATTTCCTCGGCCTCATGCCGCGCATCACGCAGACCGCCCATTGCGGCTTTCAGTTCCGCCTCGGTCTGGCTGATGTGGTTCATCAACTCGGCCTCGCGCTGTTCCAGGTAGATCAGCGCCTGATCGCGCAGTTCTTCGGCCTCGTGCAAGGACTGGGCCAGCTTGTCGACCTCGGCCATGTCGCCACCGGCAACCCGGGCAAAGCGGTGCAACAGCCAATGCGCGAACCAGCCCATCGCAAAGGCGACAAGCAGGATGATGGCGGTAGCGATGACGAATTCGGTGCGGTTCATTCAGTGTCCCCGGCCTTCAGGCCTTCAGGTCGTGGCAAGGGGCGTATCGTCTTTTCGACTGGCGCAACAGAGGGGCTGGTATCTTCTGCCAGTTCCGGGGTGCCGTCGGCCGGTTTGGCGCTTGCATCGGCCCCGGCCGCACCTTCGGTGTCAGCCGCGATTGCGTCTGCAGGGGCGGCGGCAAGGTCGGCGTCGGTCGTCCCTTCCAGCCGGGCTTCGCCGCCAGCTCCGCCAAGTTCGGCTTGCGGCGGCGCGCCTTGCAGCACAAAGGCGATCCTGCGGTTCGCTTCGCGACCTTCTTCCGTTTCGTTGTCGGCAATCGGGGTCGCCTCGCCATAGCCGACGGACGTCATCCCCGAAGTGTCGACCCTGCGGCCCTGCAATGCCAGCAGCACGGCTTCGGCGCGGTCCTGACTTAGTTTCTTGTTGCCGTCTTCGGACCCTTGGCTGTCGGTATGACCCCCAATTTCCATCTGCATCGGCGGGCATTTGATCAGGATCGCCGCCAGCGCGTCCAGCACCGGGCGGGCGGTCGTGGCCAGTTCGGCGGACGCAGGCGTGAAGATGATCTTGGTCCGGGTGATCACCACATTCACATCGGCGGCGCATTCCTCGGGCGTGGGCAGCGAGGCGATGGGGTCCAGCGCTTCATCATAGCGGACGTTGACGCGGAAGGTCTGACCCTGACCCAGTTCCCCCGAAAGGATTTGCGTGATCTTGCGCCGGGTTTCCAGCGACCCGGTGACCCCGGTCACTTCGACCAGATCGGCGCGGACCAGAAGCGAGCCGTGCTCGACCTCTGCCAAAGCGGCCAATCCGGCTAGCACCCGCACAGGCCAGCCATCGGGCAGGGTCTCATCGATTCGTGTTGCGGTCAGGACTTCGGCCCCTTCAAAGGCCGCTCGGGCAAAGGCATCAACCGCGCTGCGCTGCGCCGTGTCTGTCAACCGGCCGCGCAGTTCAACCTTGTCATCTTCGGACAGTGTGGCGGTGAATTCGGCCGGACCTTGCGGCGTAGAGGCGGCCTTTTCCTGCGACGAAGTCAGCGAAAACGCATCTGGCAGGCCAGTTTCCAATTCACCCACCACCTTGTCGAAGGCGGCCTGCGAGACATCTGCGCCTGCCAGAAAGGTGACATCCGAATCCGAAAACGTAACGCTGCCCGACCCGATTTCGGCCACAGCGCCAATGGCGCGAACGACGGCATCGGCCCAACGCGGCGTCGGTGTGCCAAGGCCAACGGTGCAGACTGGGTTCCCCGCGACACCGGCACGCGCGCCCGCAGCCAGAATCATCGACCGGGCGCGTTCGGTGTCGGCCGAGCAGCTGTCGAACCGCGCGCCTTCGCCATCGACCACAAACCGCATCGTAAACGGGGTGATCACCGGGCGCGGGGCCGAGATGTCCAGGATCAGCCGCACGCCGGGTGGGGCAAGCGCGCGCAGGTCGTCTTCAAACGCCTTCTTTTCGGCATCGCTGTCGGAAACTGCCGTGATTTCAACTACTTTCGCCTCGACCGACACTTTTGACCGCTCCAGCATTCCCAGCGCCTGAAGCCCCAAGGCAAGGGCAGGCTCCCAGGTGGACGGCGCCGGGTAGGTCGCGGTTTCCAGAAAATTCGCCAGTTCGGTGTCCGGGGTCAGCAAAGTTGCGGCATCGACCAAAGCCTCTTTCGACATGCCACCCTCGGCGGGGATGTCGGGCATCAGGCCGATAAGCTGGATGCCGTCTTCGGTGCGAAGCATCTTGACCGAGAAATCCGGTGCCTGCACCGCCGAAGCCGGGGTGACATCCAACTGGTCACGGATGCGCGAGCTGTCGATCAGCGAGCCGACCATGTTGACGGCGCGAAAGCGAACCGCCTCGTTCGGGGCGGTGCCAGTCAGCACCACTTGCAGCCCGTCGGTGTCAACGGTGATCCATTCGATGCTGGCATCTGCCAGCCGGGCGGACACCACCTTGCCAGTCCGCGTCTCGATCACCAACGCGGCGGCAAAGGCGACCGACACCATGAAGGCCGCAGCAAGCAGGAAAGCCAGAAGCGCCAGCGTGGTCGAGGAAAGGCGGCGGACGGTCAGGACCAAGGGATCGGACTTCCAGGGGAATTTCGGGGCAGAGGGCAGCAAGGGTCAAACCCCTGCCGAAGCTTCCTAAGGCCAATGGCGGGCGGGATCAACCAAGCCAGGCGGCAGCGGCAAGAAACGGCACAGGGATCAGGCCCGCGTCGCGGTTCGACCGGAACACCATCAGGCAGGAAACCGGGTCATCAAGGTTCAGCCGTCGCAACTGCCAGCCAAAGTGCCAGCCCATGGCCCAGACCCCGCCAAGCGCGACCACAAAGCCAAGGACGCGCGCCTGATCCGCATGGGCCAGCACGATTGCGGTCCCGAAAAGCAGGATTGTCGCGGCGGCAAAACCCCAAAGCCAGTTGCGACTGGCCGCGCCGAACAGCCGCGCGGTCGATTTGACGCCGATCATCGCGTCATCCTCGCGGTCCTGATGGGCGTAGATCGTGTCGTAAAAGAGGGTCCAGGCGATGCCCGCAAGATAAAGGGCTACCGCGGCGGCGGGGATTTCTCCGGCATGGGCGGCCCAGGCAAGCAGCGCGCCCCAGTTGAAGGCCAGCCCCAGAAAGACCTGCGGCCACCAGGTAAAGCGCTTGGCAAACGGATAGATCACGACCAGCGCAAGTGAGGCGATGCCCAACACAATGGCCAGTCGGTTGTAGCTCAGCAGAATCATCGCCGCGAAAGCCGCCTGCGCCGCCATCCACACCAGCGCCCCACGAACACTGACCTGACCCGAAGGCAGCGGTCGGCTGCGGGTGCGGGCGACCTGGGCGTCAATGTGGCGGTCGGTGATGTCGTTCCAGGTGCAGCCCGCTCCGCGCATCAGGAACGCACCCAGACCGCAGGACAGGGCCAGCCAAAGGTCCCAGGTCTTGAACCCGCCCGCGCCCCCCGCAAGGGCCAGCGCCCACAGGCAGGGAATGAACAAGAGCCAGGTCCCGATCGGCCGGTCAGCGCGCGACAGCCGAAGATAGGGGCGCGAAGGGCCTGGGGCGAACCGATCGACCCAGTTGCCCTTTGGCGCGTCGACGACGGTTCCGGGCATTTCCGATATGGCCTTTTCCGATCCGGGGGCCTCTGGCATTTGCGGCGTGTCGGACATAGGTTCTGGCTCATGTCGGATGCGAAGATCAGACTTAATGTAGATCAACCGCTTGCCCCGGGGCAAGCGGTGAGGCTTACACCGGACCAGACGCATTACCTGACCGGGGTGATGCGGCTGGGGGCGGGGGCCTTCGTCTCGCTTTTCAATGGGCGCGATGGCGAATGGCGTGCAGTTCTGGCCGAGGTCGCCCGACGCGGCGCGGTCGCGGTCTGCGAGGGTGAGACCCGGTCCCAGACCCTGCCGCCCGACCTGTGGCTGGCCTTTGCGCCGATCAAGAAAGCCCGCACCGATTTCATCGTGGAAAAGGCGGTGGAACTTGGGGTCCGCCGTATTTTGCCGGTGCAGACCCGCCACACCAATTCCGAGCGTATCCGGCAGGACCGGCTGCAGGCCCACGCGGTCGAGGCGGCGGAACAATGCGGCGCGACCTATGTGCCTGAGGTGTCCGACCTGCAACCTCTGGACCGACTTTTGTCGGATTGGCCCAAGGATCGGCAGCTTTACTGGTGTGATGAGGCAGCCATCGGCCAGCCCGCGACAATCGGCGGTGAACCAGGCCCGGCGGCAATCCTGATCGGCCCCGAAGGCGGCTTTGCGGCGACCGAGGCCAGCCGCTTGCGCACCATGACCGGAGTGGTGCCGCTAAGCCTTGGCCCCCGCATCCTGCGCGCCGACACGGCGGCGGTTTCCGCCATTACCCTGTGGCAAGCCCGGTTCGGAGACTGGACATGAGCTTTGTCCGCCCCGAACTTGCCGATGCCGTCTTTCAGCGGCGTGAGGCGATTGCCGGTGCCGCCTTGGCGGTGTTCGGCGGCTGGATCGCCAGCCGGGGCGGGCTGTTCTATCTGCCGTTGGGGCTGGCGCTGCTGGCCCTTGGCGCGGGCTGGACCGTCCTGGCCCTGCGCCGCCTGCGCTTTCGCCAGACCGGGGATGCGCCCGGCATGGTGCGGGTGACCGAAGCCCAGATCGCTTATATGGGGCCGAATGTCGGCGGCTTTGTCGGTCTGCCGGACCTGGCCGAGATCCGGCTGTTGACCCTGCGTGGCCGCCGGATCTGGCGTTTGCGGCAGGCGGACGGCAGCCAGTTGCATATCCCGGTCGAGGCGGAAGGGGCCGAAGCCCTGTTTGACGC
This sequence comes from uncultured Rhodobacterales bacterium, assembly GCA_903917595.1. Lineage (GTDB taxonomy): Bacteria > Pseudomonadota > Alphaproteobacteria > Rhodobacterales > Rhodobacteraceae > Tabrizicola > Tabrizicola rara. The sequence continues at coordinate 6,722 of CAIXBE010000097.1, read as the reverse complement.
CTTTGCCGCCCTGCCGGGGATGGATACGCTGGCACTGGTGGCGGCCTTGGGCAGTCAGGCTGCATCCGACGGCCGCGTTGTGGCGCTGAACAGTGTTGACCGGCTGGTCTGGACCCGCAAGGCCAGCGGACTGATGACGCGCTGACGGAAGCCCCGGCCCTGTGCGGGCTAAAATTTTTCGTCGAAAAATTTTAGCGTCCCGGCAAAAATATTGACCCGATGAAAGCAGGCCCTCCCCTTGACTTGGGCGGCGGCGATTGACACGTCTTGGCCTCCGGCGCACCTGCCGGACCTCAAGCCCCGGAGCCAGATCATGTCCATTCCTCAATCCGGTGGCGGACCGATCGAAAGTCTTGACCAGTTGGCCGAATACATGGAGTCAGGCAACAAGCCCAAATCCGATTGGCGCATTGGTGCCGAGCATGAAAAGTTCGGCTGGCTGACCGATACGCGGCAACCCTTGCCCTATGCCGGTGAGCGGTCGATTTCCGCGATCTTCTCCCAGCTTGAGGCCCGCTACGGCTGGACCCCGGTGCGTGAGGGCGAAAATGTCATCGGCCTGACCCGCAATGGTGCCAACGTCAGCCTTGAACCGGGCGGGCAGTTCGAACTCTCTGGCGCGCCCCTGGTGTCGTCGCTGGAGGTCGGGGCAGAACTGCAGACCCATCTGGACGAGGTGCGGTCGATTGCCGAACCGATGGGCGTGCGGTTCATGGGGATCGGGGCGGCACCCGAATGGTCGCATGACGACATGCCGGTGATGCCCAAGGGGCGCTACCGGCTGATGACCGACTACATGGGCCGCGTCGGCACGCATGGCACGCAGATGATGTACCGGACTTGCACGGTGCAGGTGAACCTTGACTACGCCTCCGAGGCGGATTTCGTGCAGAAGATGCGCGTGGCACTGGCCTTGCAGCCGGTCGCGACGGCGCTTTTTGCAAGCAGTCCGTTCTTTGACGGCAAGCTGAACGGGCTCAAAAGCTGGCGCAGCCGGATCTGGCGGGGCCTTGATGACAGCCGCACCGGGATGCTGCCGTTTGCGTTTGACGACGGGATGGGCTTTCAGGCCTATGTCGACTGGGTGCTGGATGTGCCGATGTACTTCGTCTACCGCGACGGCAAGTATATCAATGCCTTGGGCCAGTCCTTCCGCGATTTCCTTGCCGGAAAGCTGCCCGCTTTGCCCGGCGAAAAGCCGACCTTCGCCGACTGGGCCGACCACATGACCACGGTTTTCCCCGAGGCGCGGGCCAAGAAGTTCATCGAAATGCGCGGCGCTGATTGTGGCGATCAGGCGCATATTGTGGCGCTGCCTGCATTCTGGGTTGGCCTGATGTATGACCAGACAGCACTGGATGCCGCCTGGGATCTGGTCAAGGGCCTTGATGCCGACACGCGAGAGGGGCTGCGGGTTGCGGCCTCGACCTCGGCCCTGCAGGGCGAGGCTGGGGGCGTCAAACTGCTGGACCTTGCCCGCGCCGCCGTCGGTCTGTCGCATGCCGGTCTGGTCGCGCGGGGTCTAGGCGAGGAGGTGCAGTTGCAGCCTTTGGTCGAAAACCTGAAGACCGGAAAGGTGCAGGCCGACCGCTGGCTTTCGCTGTATGAAGGCGACTGGGGCCGCGACCTGACGCCGATCTATCAGGCGGCAAGCCTTTAGGGGGCAGGCGATGGTGTCCGGCCCGGTGGCGAAGCTGTTGTAAAGCACCGCGAAGGCGCCACACCATGCGGCTGAAAACGGGATGCCCCAAAGGGCAAGAAACTGCAGGCCATTCCAATTGGGTAGCAGGCTGGTCGCCACGCCGGTCTTCAGTCCGATTGCCGCCGAAATGACAAACAGCGCCTGCGCCAGAAGGCCGCCAAGGGCGCAGCCCCAAAAGGTTGCGCGGCTTTGGGTGGCAATCCACAGCATTACCGGGGTCCCAAAGACCAGGTAGGGGATCGCGCCAAGCATCACCGCAAAGACCGGGATAAATGCCACCCAGAAGAACAAGGCGGCTACCATGATCGGGGCCAGGATCAGTGAGAAGACAAAGGCGATCGGGTGAAAGGCTGGGTGGACTTCTTTTGTTTTGGGCATTTCTGTATTCCCTGAAATAATGGGCCAAATTTTTTAGGGCTTACCCCTTCGGCAGAAACCGTGCGATTTTTGCGCCCAGTTTCATCGCCAGCAATTGCACCCCGCGCGGCAGGCCGGACACGTCGCGATACCAGTCGTCGAACATCTGCATCGTTTGCAGGGTTTCCTGCATCCGGGCCTTGACGTGATCGGGGGTCGCGTCACCTTCGGCCGCCTTGGCGACCTCACGTAGGGCGGCGATCGTGGGCACAAACTCACGCTCGCGACGGCCTTCGATCACCACACGCGACAGGTCGAACATGTCCTGAACCGAGATGAAGACATCGCGCCGGTCCCCCAGTGCGCGGCTGGATTTCACCAGTTTCCAGCCCTGCAGTTCCTTGAGCCCGGTCGAGACGTTCGACCGTGCCAGCCCCAGCGTGTCACAGATTTCTTCCGCATCCAGCGGGTCAGGTGCGATGTGCAACAGCGCGTGGATCTGTGCAACCGACCGGTTGACGCCCCATTTCGCGCCCATTTCCCCCCAGTGAAGGATGAAATCTTGCATGGCGGGGGTCAGGAGCATTGAGATACCAATTATTTCTGTAATGACAGAAATAACAGAATGTAACCCAAAGTCAACCGCCGATCCGCACCCCCAGAACGAAATCGCGGACCTTGGATTCGGGCATCTCGCAGGGTTTCAGAGCATCACCCGCCGCAAGGTGATACAGGTTCAGGCTGATGAAATCGGTCCCGCCAAGGTCGCGCGCGAACAGTTTCAGGCTGCGCCCGCCCGCGTGGCTGGTCTTCTGCAGTCCATAGCGCCGCCCGTGATACTGACCCTCGCTATAGCCTTCCGGAATCAGGTCCAGCGCCGTGCGGAACGGTGAGGTCACCCGGGTTTGCGGCCGATGCGCGGCTCGGTCCCGGCCTTGATCCGCTTGAGGTTTTCGGCATGGCGGACATAGATCAGCAGCGTCAGGACCAGCGCCAGCAGCAAAAGGCTGTCGCTTCCGCGATACAGCATCCAAAGCGCGGATGACGCCGCCGCGACCAGTGCTGCGATGGACGAGGTCCGGGTAATGGCCGCCGAAACCGCCCAGGTAGCGCAGACCGCCAGACCGACCTGCCAGTTCAGCGCCAGCAGGATGCCAAGGAACGTGGCGACGCCCTTGCCGCCCCGGAAATTCAGCCAGACCGGGAACAGGTGGCCCAGAAAGGCGGCAAGTCCGGCAACTTGTGCTGCATCCTCGGCCAGCAGCCAGCGCGCGATCAGGACCGCAACGCCCCCCTTGGCCGCGTCCAGAAGAAGCGTCGCCATGGCCGCGCGCTTGTTGCCGGTGCGCAGGACGTTGGTGGCCCCGATGTTGCCCGACCCGATCTGGCGCAGGTCGCCCAGCCCCATGGCGCGGGTGATGACGATACCAAAGGGCACCGACCCCAAAAGGTAAGCCAGCACGGCCGTCAGGATCAAAAGCGTCGGGTCGGTGGTGATTGGAGGCATTGTCTCTATTCTTCCACGGCAAAGACCTGCGTCCCACCGACGAAGGTGGCGAGCACCTTACCCTCCATCCGCGCGCCGTCAAACGGAGTGTTCTTAGATTTCGACCGCAGTTTGAAGCGGTCCATCAGGAACGGCGCGTCGGGGTCAAACAGTACCAGGTCGGCAGGGGCCCCGATCGCAAGCCGCCCCTGCGGCAGTCCCAGACGGTTCGCGGGGCTCAGCGCCATGGCGCGGAATAGGGCGGGAAGCGTCAGGTGCCCGGCATGATACAAGCGCATCGCGGCGGGCAGGAAGGTCTCCAGCGCGACGGCCCCCGGTGCGGCTTCCTCGAACGGCAGGCGCTTGGATTCCTCATCCGCAGGGGTGTGCATGGAACTGATGATGTCGATGGCCCCGTCTGCGACGGCCGCCACCATCGCCAGCCGGTCAACCTCGGACCGCAGCGGAGGGGTGAACTTGAAGAAGGTCCGGTAGTCGCCGACGTCGAATTCGTTCAGCGTCAGATGGTGGATCGAGGTTCCTGCGGTCACATCCAGCCCCGCCGCCTTAGCCCGGGCAAGCGCGGGCAAGGCGCGGGCGGTGGTGATCTGGTCGGCGTGGTAGCGCACGCCGGTCATCTCGACCAAGGCCAGGTCCCGCTCCAGCCCCATGCGTTCGGCCATGGGTGACACCGCGGGAATGCCGCGCAACGACGCGAACTTGCCGCTTGTCGCGGAGGTCCCCGCCGAGAGGCCGGGGTCCTGCGGGTGGCCGACAACCAGCGCATCCAGCGACCGCGCATAGCTCATCGCGCGGGTGATGGCCTTGGCGTTGATCGAGACCCGGAAGACATCGGTAAAGGCAATCGCGCCTGCATCGCGCAGAAAACCGATCTCGGTCATCTCGGCCCCGTCGCGGGCTTTGGTCAAAGCGGCCATATGGCGGATGCGCACCGGGCTTTCCGATGCGCGGCGGGTGACGAATTCCAGCGTCTCGGGCGTGTCGATGGCGGGCGCGGTGTCGGGGCGGGCGATGATCGTGGTCACCCCCCCCGCCGCTGCGGCAAGCCCGGCCGAACGAAAGCTTTCGCGGTGCCTTTCGCCCGGTTCGCCGATCTTGACGCCAAGGTCGACGATGCCGGGTGCAAGGCATTTCCCGCTGCAGTCGATGATCCTGGCCCCTTTCGGTGCGGTCCCGTCGCGGGCAAGGATGACCCCGTCCTTGACGGTCAGGCTGCCAGGCGCATCGGTCCCGGACTCGGGGTCGATCAGGCGGGCGTTGGTGAAGTGCAGGATCATGTGGTGCCGATCTGGATGCTGCGAAGAAGGCGGTAAACCTCGTCCCCCTCGGCGATGTTGTCAAAGCTTATGCGGGTCGTCGAGCGGTCGCCATCCGAATCCTTCTCGGTCCGGACATGGAACCAGACCGTGTCCGCATGGCGGTGCTTTTCCAGACCAAGCGCGGTTTCGCGCAGGATCGGATAGCTTTCCAGACTGTGGGTCCGGCCCGATTTCGCGATATAGGCCGCCCGGTTCGACAGGGCATAGCAGGTGGCCCGGTGCGCCGTTTTGGCGGCGTAGGCCTGCCCGAAGACCAAAAACACGCCGACCGCGGCAAAGGGCAGCGAAAAGACAGTGAAGAACAGCCCAAGACCGAAATCGCCAAGTTTGGTCGCATCGGCCATTTGCCATAAACCGACAAGCAGGAAGGTGACTCCAGCGATCTGAAACGGCAGTCCGAACAGCGCCATGCCGATGATCTTGCCCCAGCCATGCACCCCGGGCAGCGGCGCGCCCTGCCACAGAAGGGTTTCGCCGGGCTGGAGCCAGGACTGCCAGGTCTCAGCCATGCGCCGGGGCCTTGCGAGCCGCCGTCAGCACTTGCTGTGCCACGGTTGCGGGGGTGGAAAGGTATTTCATCAGATGCTTGTCGCCCGAAAGCGTCACGATCTGCACCGCGCCAAGGAAGGGGTTGGCGGCCTTGATCTGCGCCAAGGGAATGCTGCGCCCGCCGGGGCCAAGCAGACGGCGGTCGGTCAGCCGCCAAAGGTCGGTCAGCGCCTCGGACGCCAAAAACGCCGCCCGCGCGCCGATGGCGAGGATCGCGCCGACCGGTCCGGCAACGGGATAGGGATTGCCCTGCCAAAGCAGGAACAGCCCCGCCACCAGTCCAAGGGCCGCCGCCATGATCAGATGCGCGCGCCAATAGACCCCCCGGTCGGCGCGGAATTCGGCCAGCAGGGTCTCACCTTCGGCCAGTTCGGCGTGGCGAGCGATGACGCTGTCCGGGGTTATGCGGGCCATGGCTCAGGCGATCCAGATAATGAGGGTGGTGAAAAGGGCAAGGAAGACGAGGACGACGGCGGCCACCATCCCGCCGATACGGACGTCGGACTTGGGGGGTTTGGGGGTGGGGTCGGGGGTCATTGAATAGCAACCTGTTCCTTGGGAAACCCAAATCGCTTGGCCGTAGCCCAATAGACTGCGCGATCTGCTAACGCAGGTTCCAGTCTTTCGAACGGAGGTTGCTTAGCACTCATAGGCCCGAAAGCAACAGACCCGGACGGTTCCAATCTCGCAGGATACTTGGCCAGATCAATAAAACGAATCTTTGTCGGCTTACTCTCATTTAGGTAGACGGCGTGTGTTTTGGTAATTGCATAGGCGATAACCCAAGGCGAATACTTGGCTTTTCGAGCTTTCCAGAACATTGGAATGGAAAGAGTTATCTCTATGATCATACACAGCCAACCAGTGTTGAAGAGACTTCTACAGGGCCGCGATGGGTCCGGCCCACAATATTCTTCAAGGCTTTGACCCCACGGAACCCCGAGACCCATCAGACCCCCAATGGCTAGGGCGAAGACGCCAAACCAGAAGAAAGCACCGGAGAAGGCCGCGCTGCTTATTCTGGCAACCCAAAGCAATTGCTCGTCCCTATGGAGATGGACTAATCGTGCCACTGCAGACGGCGGCGCAAAGCTAGAGCCTTGCTCCCAACTCTCGATCAAGTAGCGACCGTTCATATGTCCATCACGCCATCATCCCCACGATTTTCCGCCCACGCTCCGCCCGCAGGTTCCGTGCCAGCAAATCCATGCAGGCCATGCGCACGGCAACCCCCATCTCGACCTGTTCCTGGATCACCGACCGGTTGATGTCGTCGGCCAGATCACCG
>CAIXBE010000096.1 GCA_903917595.1 uncultured Rhodobacterales bacterium | reverse complement strand
TCATCTGCATCATCGCCGGGCTCGGCAACATTCGCGCGTCCATTCTCATGGCCTTCGCTATCGGGATGTTCGAAATCGCCGTTCAGTACATCTTTGGCCAACGGTTCGGTTTCCCGGCGATTCTGGGGCTGGTTATCATCGTGCTGATCGCACGTCCAACGGGACTCTTCGGAAAAGAGGCGGTTCAACGCGTATGACCCTTAAACCTAGAAATAACGGCAGTTCGATCCAGAATGATCTTTGGATTGGGGGGGGCATCTTGGTGATTGCCATCCTTTTTCCGTTGATTAGCCCGGGCAATTATGTGCTCAGCCAGATCACACTGTTCTTCATTTGGGCCACAGTCGTGACCCAGTGGAACTTGGTTTTCGGCTTCGCGGGCATAATGACGCTTGGGCACATGGCTGTCTTCGCCGTCGGAGGCTACACAACTGCGATGCTCGGATTCTATTTGGAATGGAATATCTGGGCGACGCTCCCATTTGCCGCAGTGACAGCAGTCGCTGCAAGTTTGTTGATGGGCGCAGCCACCCTGCGTCTTCGAGGCCCATACATCGCCATAATGACACTGGCGATAGCACAGGCGATGTACTCGCTTATAATGACAGACATCGAATGCTTCACGATGACCAACGGGTGTCAGAACCTGACTGGCGGTGCTCGCGGTCTGTTCAACTACGGTGACTTCGGTTTCAACGAGTTGCTCGGATTCAAATTTCGCAATTATGGCGACTACTATCTATCGCTCGCATTGTTGGTGATTGGCATGATAGTGGCATTTCTGGTCGCCTACAGTTCTCTGGGCGCGACCTTCAGGGCACTTCGCGACAATCGCATATGCGCTGAAGCACGCGGCGTGGATCGCGTTCGCTACCAGTTTGTCGTTTTTGGCGCTGCTGGCTTCTGCACCGGGCTTGCCGGCGCAGTGTATGCAGGTATCCAGCGGACCGTCGGTCCTGACATGCTGTCGATACCTCTGCTGCTTTTTGTTCTGTCGATGATGATCGTTGGGGGGCGGGGAACCCGTTGGGGGCCGATCCTCGGTGCTGCCACGTTGATGCTGGCAGACACCGTATTGCGGGACTTTCCTGAATACCGAATTGCCGCCCTGTCTCTCACCATCTTGTGCGTCATGATTTTGTTGCCCCGCGGTGTCGCGGGCCTTGTTTCAGATATCGCACACTGGCGGCCGCGAGATGAACCAAAACAGTTTCAGTCGAACAAGATTTTGGATGATCTGCAACGTCAGGCCCGTATTCGGTCGCGATCACCGCGTGACGTGAGTGCGGCTTCAAGGCTCGCGCAGAAGGGGCGATCCCCATGAACTCCTTGCAGCCAACTCTGGATATCGCCACCATAGGCTTTGCTTGGGCTGCTTTTCTGCTGTCGTTATTCATGCTGCCAGGCATTGCAATGGTGGTTGTCGGCAACGTGCGGCAGAAACAGCAAGGGGCGGCGCTGTCGATCCAGATCACCCTCGTCGGCTGGGCGATATTCTGTTCTTTTTTCATTGGTTGGTGGCTGCGGCAACTTTTCGTGCCTGGACCTGGCATCACAGGTGGATTTGGTGACGTGTCGCGGGCTTTGCCCTGGAGCGTGGCCATGGGTAGCGCTTCGGACGGAGCAGGGTTCGCATGGCTTCGGTTCGTGCTCGCTTCTTGGATGGTATCAGCGCTCGTTGCCGCCAGCCTCTTGGAGCGAATTCGGACTACGTCAGTGCTTTTCCTTACTCTCGTGGCAAGTGCCGTATATGCTCCTATCGTTGGTGCGTGGACTTCGGACGCCGAAGGCTGGTTGGTTCGTCTGGCCGGGTCTCATGATGCATTCGGTGGTGCGGCGATTCATGCGCTTGCCGGTGGATTTGCTTTGGGGGTTTTGCACCGGCTAGGGCCGCGCGCGAGCGCAACCACGGCGGAGGGTCATATCGTCGAAGTACCGGCGTCGATCCCTTGGCTCCAGGCACTGGGCTGCTTTTTGTTCATCATCGGTTTGTTCGCTTTCATGGGATCGTTCCTGCAGCCGTTGGCCTCCGGGGATTCAGGCGCCGACGTGGTTGTGATTGGGGCGTACGGCACGTCAACCTCTCTATCCCTCATGACGACCAATCTGATTCTCGCTTTGAGTGCGGGGTTATTGATCGGGTCTGTTCTCGGTCGCGGCCGGCCTCATAAGGTGCTGGCGGGCGGTGTCGCCGGCATCGTCAGTATCGCTTCTGGCTCCGACTTCTATCATCCTCTGCAATCGTTCTTGATCGCGGGCGCGATGACGTGGTTCGCTTTTTCCGTTCGATCCCACTTGGCGACGCGCTACAAGATCGATGACGCGCTCGGAACAGTATCCTGGCATGGTGCTGCGGGTGTAGGCGGCGTTATCGTCGCCGGCTTCGTTCTGTGGGCTTTTCCCTCGACCGCAGGCGCAGACCCGGCGATGATCAATCCCTTTGGTAACACAGTTGCCGCACTTTTCGCATTTTTGGTTTTTGGCTATGTGCCTGGCTACCTCGTGGCACGCTTCCTTGACTATCTCGAAGTGTTGCGGATCCCGCTGTCGGTCGAGATTGCGGGCGCGGATCTCATGGATGATCTTGCCGATGCACAGGCAACTGCCGACGCGGCTGAGCGTGAGCGATCTTTGGTGCGCCGCGGGCTAGCTGGTCAGAGCGAAAGTTGATGGGTGAGGAAAAATGGATGCGTACATGACATACCCTTGGCCTGGACTAGAAGGACTGTGGGTCGCGATCACCGTCGTTGTCGGACTATGGTGGCTTATCGTTCAGCACAAAATGGAAAAGCTTGCTCTTGGCAGAACCGTTGAAATGACCGGAACGGACGACCGCCTGATGGTTCTGCTTTCCAAGGAAGGTTTACAGTAAGCGGCGTTCTGCCAGGTAATACCCCCACTTTTAACGGGGTGCGGTCGTAGAGTTCACGCGGCCATTTTCAGTTTCTGGGCGGGTGTGATGCCGCCGATGCCCATGTTCGGGCGGTCATTGTTGTAAGTCCAGAGCCATTGTGTGGCGAGATCTTGTGCCTCCTCGATACTTTCGATGATGTATTGGTCGAGCCATTCGTGCCTGACGGTGCGGTTGTAGCGCTCGATATAGGCGTTCTGTTGCGGCTGACCGGGTTGGATATGCTGGATGGTAACCCCATGTTTCTCAGCCCATTTCAGCAGCTTTTCACTGATGTATTCGGGGCCGTTGTCGACTCTTATGGTGCCTGGCTTGCCGCGCCATTCTATAATCCGATCAAGGCTCCGGATGACGCGTTCGGCGGGCAGCGAGAAGTCGACCTCGATCCCCAGACCTTCGCGGTTGAAGTCGTCGAGCACGTTCAACAGCCTAAATGCGCGCCCATCGCCGAGACGATCTGCCATGAAGTCCATCGACCAAGTGATGTTCGGGGCCTCCGGCACTGCCAATGCATCCGGTTTATCGCGCTTCAATCGCTTGCGAGGCTTGATACGCAGGTTCAGTTCCAGCGCGCAGTAGATGCGGTAGACGCGTTTGTGGTTCCACGGGTGCCCCTTCACGTTGCGCAGGTGCAGGAAACACAGCCCAAACCCCCAAGTCTTGCGGGCGTCGGTCAGACCGGTCAGCAGATCGGCGATTTCCTCATTCTCGGCACGCAGCTTAGGGCCATAGCGATAACAGGTCTCGCTGACGCCAAAGGCACGGCTAGCCAGCGCAATGCTGGCCCCACGTCGTGCCACCGCTGTCTCGGCCATCTCGCGGCGTTGAGACGGCCGAGTTACTTTTTTCCGAGGGCTTCTTTCAACAAATCCGCCTGCATGCTCAGATCCGCATACATCCGCTTCAAACGGCGGTTCTCGTCCTCGATGACCTTCATCTGGCTGATCAGGGATGCATCCATGCCGCCATACTTCGCGCGCCATTTGTAAAACGACGCGTTGCTCATACCATGTTCACGGCAAAGTTCGGCCACCGGCACACACAGGTGGCTGCGGAAATCTGAACAGCCGGGATGAGTGGATTTTCCGAGCAATGGCGGCACGATGCTGCAAGCGAGGAGAAGACCATGGCAAGACGACCACGCCGGAACCACAGCCCGGCATTCAAGGCGAAGGTGGCGGTAGCTGCGATCAAGGGCGAGAAGACGTTGATCGAGCTGGCGCAGGATTTCGACGTTCACCCAAACCAGATCAAGCAGTGGCGAGACCAGCTGCTTGAGGGGGCGACCGGGGTGTTCGGTGAAGCCCCGAAGGCCGAGCCGGAGCCGACCATCGATGTGAAGACCCTGCATGCGAAGATCGGAGAGCTGACGCTGGAGAACGATTTTTTGTCCGGCGCGCTCGGCAAGGCGGGTCTGTTGGCGAGCGCAAGAAAATGATCGATCCTGCCGCGAAGCTGAGCGTCAGCCGCCAGGCCATCGTGCTGGGGATCAGCCGGGTCAGTGTCTACTACAAGCCCCGCCCGGTGTCGGACGCCGATCTGAAGCTGATGCATCGGATCGACAAGCTGCACATGGAGTTCCCGTTCGCGGGCAGCCGGATGTTGCAGGGCTTGCTGGTTCAGGAAGGCTTCAAGATCGGGCGGCAGCACGTTGCCACGTTGATGAAGCGGATGGGGATCGAGGCCCTCTATCGTCGGCCAAACACCTCGAAACCGGCCCCGGGGCACAAGATCTACCCCTATCTGCTCCGGAAGCTGCCCATCACCCGGCCCAATCAGGTCTGGGCGATGGACATCACCTACATCCCGATGGCGCGGGGCTTCATCTATCTGGCTGCCGTGCTCGACTGGTTCACCCGGCGTGTCCTGGCCTGGCGGGTGTCGATCACGCTGGAGGCTGACTTCTGCGTGGAAGCCGTCGAAGAGGCGCTGGCGCGACACGGCACGCCCGAGATATTCAACACGGATCAAGGCAGTCAGTTCACATCGACCGACTTCATCAAGGTGCTGGCCGCCCGCGAGATCAAGATCAGCATGGACGGCAAGGGCGCCTGGCGCGACAACGTCTTTGTCGAGCGTCTGTGGCGGACCATCAAATACGAGGAGGTCTATCTGCAGGCTTACGCCAGCGTCTCGGAAGCCCGCGCCGGGATTGGCCGGTATCTGACTTTCTACAACAGCCGACGACCGCATTCATCGCTTGACGGGAAAACCCCTGATCAGGCCTACTTCAACCCGCCGACGCCCGAAGCGGTGGCGGCATAACAAAGGCGGAAAACCACTTAGAAAACGCCCGGACACTGTTCAGATCAACCGAACCATCTCTCACCGCCTTCTGCCTGGCGAAGGATCGCAAGGATCTGGGGTTCGCTGTATCTTGTCATCTTCATCTGAATCTCCTCGTTCATCTTGCCGAGAAAATTCTACTTCTGCAGCCCCTTACTTTCGGGGGGGATTACCCCCTATCAGTCGGTTGTATCCGGCATAGCCGTCCACCTGCAGGATGCCGCCGAAGCCCTGCAATATCCGTTCGGCATATTGCCCACCCCGACCGGGGGCGTAAGTGAAGGCCACGCTCGGAGGTGCTGTTCCACCCCAGGGCCGATCATCGCGGGCCAAGGCCCAGAAGTATCCGGTTTTGGTCTTTCGCGCCCCCGGATCGAGGACCAGGGCACGGGTTTCGTCCATGAACAGCTTCGTTGACCGCTTCAGGTCGGTCATTAGCGCGTCATGGACGGGGCGGAGTTCAAATGCGGCGCGACCGACCCAGTCTGCAAGCGTCGAGCGGTCGAGATCGACACCCTGACGGCTGTAAATCTGTGCTTGGCGATAAAGCGGCAAGTGATCCGCGTATTTGCTGACCAGAACATGGGCTACAGTCGCCTCAGTCGGCATACCGCCCGGGATCAGACGTGCGGGTGCCGGAGCCTGAACCACACCATCAGTGCAGGACCGACAGGCGTATTTCGGGTGGCGGGTCACGATCACGCGGAACTGGGCCGGGATGATGTCCAGCCGATCCGACACATCCTCGCCGATGCAATGCAGGCAGCCGCCGCAGGCGCAGGTCAGGCTGTCGGGCTCGATCACTTCCTCGACGCGCGGCAGGTGCTTGGGCAGCGATCCGCGATTGGCGGCACGCGGCTTGGCGGGGCGCTTGGTAGCCCGATCTTCGGCGTCCTCTTCTGCATGGATCACCGCCATGGCGGTTTCTAGATCTTCCAGCGCCAGCTCGAACTGGTCCGGATCGCTCTTCTCCGACCGCCGCCCGAAGGCTGCCTGCTTAAAGGCCGCGACGAGCTTCTCAAGGCGCTCGATCCGCTCGTCCTTGCGAAGGTTGCGCGTCTCCGAGGCGATCAACATCGCCTTCAAAGCAGCAATTTCTCCAAGTAAATCAGCGGAATTCGGCATGTCCGGTGTTTATCAAACCACTGCAGGCAATGCCCGTGCAAACAGCCACCTGAGTCATCCTGCCGCAGTCATTCCACCGCTTCTGGTGCCCTTGTTTCAATGGCCCGAACCCGCCGCCAATCCAGCCCGGCAAAAAACGCCTCGAACTGCGCGTGGTTCAACATCATCAGCCCGTCCTTCACGGCGGGCCAGGTAAATGTGTGTTCTTCCAGCCGCTTGTAAGCCATGACAAGGCCAGTGCCGTCCCAATACAAAAGCTTCAGCCGATCTGCCTTCTTCGCGCGGAACACAAAAACTGTCCCCGTGAAGGGGTCTTTGCGCAACTCATTCTTCACCATCGCGGCCAGGCTGTCATGTCCTTTCCTGAAGTCGATGGGCTTGGTTGCCACCATGATCCGCACTCGGTTCGAGGGAAAGATCACGCGCAGGCCCGCAGCGCGATCACCAATTCTGCAACCCGAGCCGCAGGCGTGGCAGCATCAAGCCGCACCGTCACGGGGCCAATGACCAGATCAATTGTGCCAGTCACGATGGGCGGCTCTGATGTCTCTGCCACGGCCACCCGCGGTGCGAACTCCGCCCCAGCCACCTCCGGCACAACCAGCTTGCCCTTTCGCGCCAGCGTCCGCCACGACGACAGATGGTTTGCCTTCACCCCGTGCCGCCGCGCCACCTCGTTCACCGTGACACCCGGAACCAGTGTCTCGGCAACCATCCGACCCTTTGCCTCATCCAACCATCGCAGCTTACAGATTCAGCCGGAAGGTGGGGTCGGAACGGCGCTTACTGTGGTCCGCGATGCGACCCAGTGTATCGGCGAGCCATGCCTTTGGATCGACGCCGTTCAGTTTGGCGGTTTCGATCAGGGTGTAGGCGATGGCTGCGGATTTGCCGCCGGTTTGCGTTCCGACGAAGAGGTAATTCTTGCGGCCCAAGGCGACCGCCCGCATGGCGCGTTCGGCTGTGTTGTTGTCGATCTCCAGGATGCCGTGATCGAGGTAGGGGCGCAGGCGTTCCATGCGGCTCAGGGCATAGCGGATTGCAGCAGCCAGTGGGC
>CAIXBE010000095.1 GCA_903917595.1 uncultured Rhodobacterales bacterium | reverse complement strand
GGCCTACCTAAGATGAAAGAGGAAAAAACATGAAAAAGATCCTTCTTGCCACCACGATGCTGGCTGGCACCGCTGGTTTTGCAGCCGCTGAAGTTACCCTGTCGGGCTACGCCGAAATGGGTATCGTTGGTGGGTACAACTGGGGTGGTTGTACCACCCAGTTCTACCAGGACATTGACGTAACCTTCAGCATGTCGGGCGAAACCGATGGGGGTCTGACCTTCGGTACCTCGATCGATCTCGACGAGGCTGGCAATTCGTTCGGCGACAACGACGGCGGCACCTCGGTTTACATCTCGGGCGCATTCGGCAAACTGACCCTCGGCGACACCGATGGCGGCTTTGACTGGGCTTTGTCGGAAACCGGCATGGGAACGGCGATCACCGACGACCACACCACGCACACTGGCTACAGCGGCAACGGCGGCCTTGACGGCTGGTACGACGGCCAGATCCTGCGCTACGAATATTCGGCTGGCGACTTCGCCGCTGCTGCTTCGGTCGAAATGGATGATTTCAACGGTAGTGGCATTGACGACCCGGTCATCGGCCTTGGCATGAAATACACCATGTCCGGCGTTACACTTGGCGTGGGTTATCAGTCCAACGATGACGCCAACGAAGAAATCATCGGTGCCAGCGTTTCTGGCGAAACTGGTGGCATCAAGTACGTTGTCAACTACAGCGACCGTAGTGGTAGTGCCCCTTGGGATAACCGCTCCCACATGGGCCTCGGCCTTGGCTACACCTCGGGCGCTCTGATGGTTTCTGCCAACTACGGCGTCTTTGACTACGACGGTGGCGGTCAGTGGGACGGCTACGGCCTCGTTGCCAACTATGACCTCGGCGGTGGCGCTGTTGTGATGGCTGGCTACGCCTCGGACGTTGGCATCGGTTACCAGTGGTCGCTTGGCCTTGGAATGTCGTTCTGATCTGACGCAAGTCCGATCTGACGGAAAGAGCGGGCCTTGTGCCCGCTCTTTTTCATTTGTGCCTGCGGTCTTCTCGACTTGGGCCTCGCACTCGGGTAATCGGGCGGGCATTCACTGACCAGAACACCGGGAACCGCCATGACCACCGACCTGCTGACCGCCGCTGATCTGAAGGCGCTTTATGGCCAAGGGCTGGCCTTGGTGCAGGCGGGCAAGCCGGAACAGGCCCTGCCGCTGTTTGGCCGGATCATCGAGGCCAACCCCACCTTGGCCGAGGCCCGCTGGCAGGCGGCAAAGATACTGGCGGATGCCGACCAGTTTGATCGTGCGTTGGACAATGCGGCCGTTGCAGCAAAACTGCGCCCCGCCGAACCGGCTGTCTGGATTACCTGGGCAGACATCACCGCGCTGGATGGTCGGCGCGAGATGGAAAAGACCTTTCTTGACGCGCTGAAGGCTGCCGGGATCAATGCCGCGCTGCGCCTGCGCCTGCAGGATCGTTTTGGTGCCCAGCGAAAGGCATCACGCCCCGAAACCGGGGCTGCGCCCAAGGCCGGGCTAGACCATATCGTCGCTTTGCTGGACAAGGAAGCCTTCGGCCCCGCGCAGGCCGAGGGGTCGGCGTTGCTGAAGCTGCATCCGAAATCGGCGCTGCTGGCCAATCTGCTGGCCGTGGCACTTGGCGCGCAGGGCAAGACAGAACAGGCGCTGGCCGGATTTCAGCATGCCTCCCGTCTGGACCCGTTCTATGCCGAGGCGTTCCTGAACGCGGGCCGCGAGCATGAGCGGCTTGGGCAGGCTGAAGCGGCGCTGCGATCCTTTCGCGCCGCCATCGCCAGCGCGCCGGGGAATGAACCGGCGCTGCATGCCTATGTCGTCATGCGCAATCAGGCGTCGTTGCCCGGTCGCGCGTTGCGCTATGCCGAACGGCTGGTGGCAGAGCATCCGAAGTCGGTCCAAGGGTGGGTCGGGCTTGGCAATACGCTGACCTTGATGCGCGACTATGTCGGCGCAGAGGTGGCACTTTCGAAGGCCGTCACGCTGTCTCGCGGCAAATCGGCCGAGGCTTTGATGCTTCTGGCTCAGGCGGTGTCGCATCAGGGGCGCGATGATCAGGCGCTGGACTTTCTGGATCGGGCGTTGGCGCAAAAGCCAGACTACTCAATGGCCCTCCACCGCAAGGCAACCATTCTGCAAATGTTGGGCCGGTTCAAAGATGCCGATCCCTTGTTCCGTCGCGCGCTGGAGCTTGCCCCCACGGATGGCGAGATGTGGCGCGGCTTTGTGACCGGCTTCAAGGTAAAGCCGGATGATCCGATCATCCCGCAAATGGAAAGCCGGATCGAGGACCAGGCCTTGCCTGATCGTGCGCGGGTGGGATTTGCCTTTGCGCTTGGAAAGGCTCTGGAAGATGCAAAGCAGTATGACCGGGCATTCACTTATATCCGGCAGGCGAACGAAACCGTTCGCAAGCTGAATCCCTACGACATGACTCAACGCCGCGACGAAGTGGCCGCCGTCCAACAGGCCTTGCGCGGGTTTGACTGGGCGGGGACGTCTGTTCCGGGGGTGTCAGACGCTCCGGTCGTCTTTGTTACCGGAATGCCCCGTTCCGGGACGACTCTGGTCGAGCAGATCATCGCCAGCCATTCGCGCGTCACGGGGGCGGGCGAGCTTGCGCTGTTACAGACCGCTTGCCAGAAATTGCTGATCGGAGGGGGTGGCAACTCTGCCATCGTGCGCATGCTGGCCAATGTGCCTGTGGCCGAGATGGCGCAGGTTGGCCAAGATTTCATCCGCACCCTGACCGACCGATTCCCCGGCGCGGATGTGATCACGGACAAGTCGATCAGCACCTATATGTATATTGGCTTGGTGCGGCTGATTTTGCCAAAGTCGCGTATCATCGTGGTGCGCCGCGATCCGCGCGATACGCTTCTTTCGATCTATCGAAACCGGTTCCCCGAAGGCACGCATCTTTATGCCTATGACCTTCAGGATCTTGCCCACTACTACGCCACCTTTGTCGAGATGGTTGATTTTTGGCGCGCGGAAGCACCGGACGCCTTTACCGAAGTGCAGTATGAAACGCTGGTTTCGAATCCGGAACACGAATCACGCCGCCTGATTGCCGCCGCGGGACTGGAGTGGCAGGACGCCTGCCTGAACTTCCATCAGACCACCCGCAAAGTCGATACGCTGAGTGTATATCAAGTTCGCCAGCCAATCTCGGGCGGGTCAGTCAAGGCATGGGAGCGGTACGAGGCCGACCTGACCCCGATGATCGACGTGCTGCGTGATCGCGGTTTGCTGCCGGATTAAGCAAAGCATTTCCTAGGCTGCAAGCGAAACCTTGCGCGATCAGGACTGACGTTTGCGGTCTGATCCAATGGCTGTTCAGATTGGAAAGTGCAGACTTTCAGCTTCGCCCTTTTCCGTTTTGGGCATCTGGGATAGGGTCCGCTGCAAACAGGAGGGGCACGGTGGCACTGGTGGACATTCTGGCGCGGGTTCGCGGGGCAGAACGCAAGACGGGCGCGGTGACGCTGATCGCGGTCTCCAAGGTCCAGCCGCTGGAGCGGGTCGAGGCGGTCCTGTCCGAAGGGCACCGGGTCTTTGGCGAGAATTATGTGCAAGAGGCAGCGGCCAAATGGCCGGACCTGCGGCAGCGGTTCGGGCCGGTCGAGGTCCATATGATCGGCCCATTGCAGACCAACAAGGCCAAACTGGCGGTCGGGCTGTTTGATGCCATCCACACGCTGGACCGGCCCTCACTGGCGCAAAAGCTGGCCGGGCTGCAGCAGGCCGGGGCTGCGCTGCCAAGGCTGTTCGTGCAGGTGAACACCGGCGCGGAGCCGCAGAAAGCGGGGGTTTTGCCCGCTGATCTGGGGGGGTTCCTGCGGGACTGCCAAGGGATGGATCTGGGTCTTGAGGGCCTGATGTGCATCCCGCCCGAAGGCGAAGACAGCACCCCGCATTTCGC
Source organism: uncultured Rhodobacterales bacterium (assembly GCA_903917595.1). GTDB lineage: Bacteria > Pseudomonadota > Alphaproteobacteria > Rhodobacterales > Rhodobacteraceae > Tabrizicola > Tabrizicola rara. Next base: position 12,710 of record CAIXBE010000095.1, on the reverse strand, counting down.
CATGCTGGCCGGGATGGCGGCAGAGCATGGGCTTTCCGGCCTGTCGATGGGGATGAGCGGCGATTTCGAGGCTGCCATTGCGCAGGGCGCGACCCATGTCCGCGTCGGCAGCGCGATCTTTGGGGCGCGGACCTATCCGGCTTGAAGCGGGCGCTCTGCTCAGCCTTTCAGGCGATCACCGCTGACTTTGGGAGCGCACAAGACAAGCGAAGACCAACCGCAAGGAAGGGATGAGCTGCCCCCTATCCGCTTTGCGGCAGACAACCGGTCAGGCCAGCAGGTAGGACCAACGGCGCGCCAAGGGCGTAAAGCGTTGCGACAAGGTCGTTACCGCCGCGAAGCGTCACGCTGATGGGGCCGCTGCTTACGATTGAAACCCCATCAGGCAGCGCGCCGATCAGGCCCTCGGGTGGCATCAGCACCAGCGCGGCGGGCGCGTCGCCCCCCAGCCGCATGACCAGAGCCAGCGTTCCAATCCATCCGGACGCCACCAGAGGCAGGGCGATCAGCCAGCGAATTGGCCTAGTAGTCATGGATATGCTCCAACGCCCCTGCTGGCAGCGCGCGCAATGTGTCTGCAAGGGATGCCACCGGGATCAGCACCAGATGGCGATAGCCCGGATTTCCCTGCCGGGGGAAGGAGTGGATAGCACCCTCGGCCGCAGGCTGGTCGGTGATCATCGTGAACAGGATGTCGTCATTCCCGGCGATTTCCACAAAGCTGCCCCCGGCGGTGGCGATGACCTCGGCCAGACGGGTGAAGGCGCGGTAGCGCGGGGTCTCGATGGTGGTGCCGTTCGGCCCGGCTTCGATCACCTGCACGTCAGGCAGGGCGGAAAGCACCTCGGCAGAGATACCGCTGACCACAGCGCGCAGCCGCAACTGGTCTTCGCCCGTAGCCGCAACAGCAGCGGCGATCACCCCGGCATAGGCGGCCTTGGCCCGGTATTCGAGGCCAAGCGCGAACCGCCGTTCCCGGTCGCGCAGGCTGTCGGTGGCCGCGGTGTCAAGCTGGCCTGCGTCGCGGGTGAAATCCCATTTGTACCAAGGCACCTGCTGCAGGAAGGTCGCGTAGTCGGCGGATTGCCTGGCGGACAGGTCATCCAAAGGCGCATGGGTCTGGCCCCGCAGCAGTGCGAACAGTCGGCCCAGCGTTTCCTCATACCCGGCTTTCAGGGCCAGTTCGGCGGTAAAGCTGACGCCGATCACATAGACCATCTGCTTGGTTTCCCAAGGGAAACCGCCATGCGGGCCGGAAGCTTGTGACAGTGCGCAAGTCGAGGACCAGAAACCGGCGATAGAGGAGGAAAAGCCGAAGTCATGCGGGTCGCCGATGCGGATCACCTCGGCGTAATCGGCATAGGCGTGGACGATGTGCCATTCCGGGTAGGTCAGAAGGGTCCGACCTTCCGGGCGCTGCCAGTCGGGGCCGACCGCTGGGTCATGGGCCACCGTCGCGCCTTGGGGGCGGCACATGACCTCAAGGTAAGCGACGGGCGACAGAAGGGCGAGGATCAGGACCAAGACCAGCAGGACAAGGCGTCTGATCCAGCGGAGCAGGACCCTCACCGTTTCAGTCCGACGAACAGGGCAAAGCCGCCAAGGAAGACATGCGGCAGCGACGACAGGACCTTGATCTTCAGGGGCAGGTCAAGGACCCCCCAGGTAAAGATGCCCAAATCAAGGAACCCTGACCCGGCATAGCAACCCAGAATCCCGTCAAGGCAGTACAGCGCGCCGAACAGGATCAGGAACATCCGCGAGGCGCGCAAGGACACCAGCGCCGCCGCCAGCGCCCAAAGCGCCGACACCAGATGCAGCGCGTCGTCATAGATATCCAGCGCGAAAAGGCCGAAGGTCCGGCCTTCGGCGTCGACGATTCCCGGAATTGGCAAGTAGTTCAGCGAGGCGACCAGCGTCAGGATCACCGCATAGCCAAGGGCAGTCACGCGTTGCAGCACCATGTCAGGCCTCCGCCATGTAGTCATCCCAAAGGGCATTGCGCAGCCGCAGACCGGGGTCAACCTGCCGTTTCAGCGCGATGAAATCACCCGCCCGGGCATAGCAGCGGCGGAACTGGTCCACCGTCGCATGCGGCCGGTAGGGCAGGTAATAGCTGCCGCCGATGGCCAGCACCGCGTCGATCATTTCGCGCGTCATCCGGGCCATGTCAGCCTCGGCCCTGGCGGTCATTTCTTGACTGAACAGCAGGACTGACGCGATGCGGGGGCCTTGCGGGGCGTAGCTTAAAAGGGCGGTCGGGTCCTGCGCGACCCAGCGCAGGGTTATGTTCAAAAGCTCTTGATAGCTGCCGGGGATGATGACCTTGGCCGCGGCGATGAAATCGACAAACCGCTCGGGCGCCACGAAGTATTCGTGCAGGATATCGGTGCGGGTCGGGTCGCGGTCATCCAGCGTGATCACCGGTTCGTTCATCAGGCTTGACCGGCTGGCCGCCCCTTGCAGGCTGGCACCGATGCCGGTCTCGATGCCCCAGCGGCGGCGTTTCACCCATTCGTTGCCCAGTTGCGCCCGAAAGATGTGACGCGAAGCCTTCGACAGAAACCCGGAGCCCGCAACGGCAGGAATTTCACCACTGACCTCGCGGTAGGTGACCAGCATGGCATCGTCAAAGAACCCGTCACGGTCGATGTTCAACCGACCGTAGGCCATGGGAAAGCTGCCATCCATCGAACCGGTGAAAGCAGCGGCGAAATCGGCGGCGGGTGTCTTCTGGAACGCAGGCTCCAGCAGCATGTTGCGCTCCGCCTCCACCTCCAGATCGGTGATCAGGCTGATCAGCCCGAATCCGCCCATCGCAGCGGCAAAAAGGTCGGCATTTTCGGTGCGGGAAGCGCGCAGGAACGTGCCGTCGGCCAGCACCATGCCGACCGACCGCACAGTGGACCCCATCGGACCGAACGGGCAGGGCCAGCCATGTGCGTTCACAGAAAACGTCGCGGAGACGCCGAAGTCGCTGTTCGATTGCATCACCTTGGGTGACAGCCCCAGAGGGTCCAGCGCACCGATCACATGATGCCAGCGGGTGCCAGCCTGGACGGTGTAGCTGTCCGCGCCGGTTTCGAAGGAAGTGAACGGAAAATCAAAGGTGATCGCATGGCCATCGCGCGGAATGGCCTGCCCGCCCATGCTGTGCCGCGCGGCACCGATGTTGACCGGACGGCCCTCTGCCGCAGCCGCCTTCAGTTCGGCCCTGAGGGCAGCAACAAGCACGTCGCCGGGCGCCTCTTTCACCACGATGTGCTTGAAGATCGGGGTTTGCGACATCTGCGAAGCGTCGTTCAACAGCGTCGCACCAGATTGCGGCGCGATCACAGCAACGCCACTTTGCGACGGAACCTGCGGCCCAATCAAGCGCGCAGCAGCCACGCCCGCAACCGCCCCTGCCCCGATCAGAGCCGCCCGTCGCGTCAGCGCCATGCCCGTCTCCTGTTCCTGTGTCGGCACCAGCTTGTCGCGAAGCAACGCACGTGTCCAGTCGGCAAAACCTCAGGTCAGCCAGACCCTTGCAAAGGGCGGCAGGGCGATCTGCCCGTCATAGGTTTCAACCGGGTGGTCGGACAGCGCATCAATCATCTGAACCACACCAACCGCACGCGCCCAAGCCTCGGGCACGCGCTGCCAGCCTTCGGTGAAATTGAAAAGGCAAAGCACCGTCCCGGTGGGCGCGGTTCTAAGGAACGAGAACACGCCATTCACACCTGAACTGACCACCTTTACCGGCACGCCCGCATGCAGGGCCGCCGTCGCCCGCCGCCGCGCAAGGATGTGTCGCACGCCCCAGAACACCTGCGCGCCGGGGGTGGCCCCGTCATGCCGGTGCGCGGCCACCTTCCAATCCATCTTCGGGCGATGAATCCAGCGGCTGTCATGCGCGTGTTCCGGCACGTCGAGATAGCCGTAGTCGTTGGTCAGGGCAAGTTCATCACCCATGTAGATCAGGGGGATGCCGCCAAAGCTGGCGATCAGCGCATGGCCCAAAAGGATGCGTTGCACGGCGGCCACGACCCCGGAGGCATCCTGCGCATCCGCCGCACGTTCCAACCCGGCCAGCGACGCGAAACTGCCGGAAATCCGCTTGTCGCCGGTCGCCTTGTTCACTTGAAAAAGCTCGCCCTTGGCAAAGGTGCCGGGAAAGTCACCCTCATAGAAATCCGACAGAAATGCACGATGACCGTGGCCCGAGATCTGCATGGCCGACGCATCCTCATCGGTGATCGCCCAGCCGATGTCGTCATGGCAACGGATATAGGTGGCATAGGTCGCGTTGGTCAGCCTTTCGGGAAAATGGGTGCCCAGAACATGCGTCATTAGCCGGGTGTCGCGGGTGGCCAGCGCGGACCAGAACTGCACCATCAACGAGTTGTGATAGGCAAGGTTGCCTTCCCGTCCGTCATGCCGTCCGCGCCCGAGGTAAGGCAGCATTTCAGATGGCGCGACGATTGCCTCTTCCAGATGGATCACCGCCGCCGCGGAAATGCGGCTGCACGCCCGCAGCGCCTGCAACAGCATATGCACCTCGGGTTCGGACTGACAGCGTGAGCCCATGCGTTTCCACATGAAGGCCACCGCATCCAGCCGCAGCACATCGACGCCCCGGTTGGCGAGGAACAGCATGATCTCGACGACTTCCAGAAACACCCGCGGATTGGCCCAATTCAGATCCCACTGATGTTCGTTGAACGTGGTCCAGACCCATTTTCCGAATGCCGGGTAATAGGTGAAATTTCCCGGCGCATTGTCGGGAAACACTTCGACCAGTGTCTGTTCATAGCGGCGCGGAATATCGGGGGTGTCGAACATCAGGTAATAATCCTGATAGATCGGGTCGCCCTTGGCCGCTTTGCGCGCCCAAGCATGTTCCTTTGCCGTGTGGTTGAGAACCAGATCGACGCACAACGACATGCCGCGCTCTCGCAAGGCGGCGCTGACGGCCTCGAAATCTTCCATCGTGCCGAAGGTCGGGTTGATCTGGCGGTAGTCCATCACCGAATAGCCGCCGTCGCTGTCACCGGTGCGCGGCTTCAGGCAGGGCATCAGGTGGACATAGGTGATGCCAAGGTCCTCAAGGTAATCCAGCTTGTCCAGAATGCCCTGCAAGGTGCCGTTGAACCGGTCGATGTAAAAGACATAGCCAGCCATATCGGGGCGCTGAAACCAGTCGGGTTCCAGATCGCGTTTCAGGTCCAGCCGCCTGAGGTCGGCAGGCCGATCGGACCAGCCCTTTCGCAGCACCTTGAGCAAGGCATCGCGAAAATCGGCGAAATCCTCGCGGTGGCCATACAGCGTGTCGAGCATCGGCCAGAGATCGGGGGCAGAGCGCGCCAGACGCAGATCGATGATTTCGTCATCCGGCATGGACGGCGTTCTGGCCATTGGTCTTCCTCCCGCTTAGCCGGGCCAGACTAGGCGGGCCAAAGCGTTTTGGAAAGAGGCGTCAGCCCCGAATTATCCGCCTAAAATTATCAGCCCAGAATGATCAGCTTCGTCTGCAACGTGATGCGCAGCGCGATCCATCGCAGATCGGCTGGTGCAAGCGCCACGCAGCCTGCTGTCGGCATATGCCGTCGCCGCCAGGCATGCACAAAGATCGCCGACCCGCGCCCCGGAACCGCATCCGGCCAGTTCCAGTCGGTGATCAGGATCAGATCATACATCGGATCGGCGCGGCGCAGCCTTTCGTGGCGGAACCCGTGGGGCACGCGGACCATCTGATTGTAATCTTCGTCACGCGGGTCGTCGGACCACAAATCCACCGGACCGATGGGCACCGCCCAATCCGCAGGCTGGGTCATCCGGTCGGGGCGATACAGCATACCGACGATCCGGTGCGTCCCAGCAGGCGTGGCCCCGTCGCCTTCGCGCTTTTGGCCGGGGGGCACGATCCCGCCACGTCCGATGCTGCAGGCAAAGCGCCGCCCCAGAAAACGGGCCCCCATAAGGCCTATAACGATGTCTCTGGCCTTCACAGAAGATGCCCGGACTTTGCCGCCTTGGTGGCAAGATAGGCGCGATTTTCGGCAGTCTCGCCGACCCTCAGCGCCACATGCTCGGTCACCTGCAGCCCGCAGCTTTCCATCATCGCCAGCTTTTTCGGGTTGTTGGTCAGCAGTCGGACCGACCCGAAGCCCAGCTTTCGCAGGATGTCAGCGCCGATGCGGAAGTCTCGCTCGTCATCTTCGAACCCCAGCCGGTGGTTGGCCTCGACCGTGTCAAAGCCTTGATCCTGCAGAGAATAGGCGCGCAGTTTGTTGGCAAGGCCGATGCCCCGGCCTTCCTGGTTCAGATACAGTAGAACCCCTGCGCCTGCGTCACCCATCTGCTGCAGCGCTGCCCGAAGCTGCGGACCGCAGTCGCATTTCAGCGAGCCAAGCACATCCCCGGTAAAGCAGGCCGAATGCAGCCGGGCAAGGACGGGCAGGGATCGGTCGGGCTGGCCGATCTCGATGGCGTAGTGTTCCTCGCCTCCGTCATCGGGGCGGAAGACATGGACGCGTCCAGCGGTCGAGGCGACCAGAGGCACCCGGGCGGAAACGATCCGCTGCATCGGGGGCAGGGCGGCCAGCGCCGGTCCGATCTCGTCCAGCGTCAGCAGGGTCAGGCCGTTGGTGGCCGCAAGGGTCAGGGCGTTCTGCACCGGGATCAGGAGGGCGGCAGGCAAAAGATGCGCCGCCTTGGCCAGTGCAATGGCGGCGCGGCTTAGGTCCGGCGGGCCGTCACGCAAGCTCTGCAGCGGGCCTTTCATCGGGGTGCGCAGATCATCGGCGGGGTCAGAGACCGACCGCAGCCAGCCAAGATCGGCATCCGACGGGGGCACGATCCGCGCCAGATCGCCGTCGTAGGCGCGGGCTTTCAGCGTCTCGGCCCGCCGGGCGGTGATGGCCAGCACGGGCGGTCCCATCTCGCGCAAGGCGGCAAGCCGGGGGTGGTCCAGGGTTTCAACCGCGGCAACCAGCGCCGCCTGACCTGCGCCGCACAGGACGACCGGCACCCCCATGCGAAGGTCGCCACGGGCGCGGCTGAGACGTTCAGAGATGGAAAGGGCAAGCACCATGCGCCCATCCATACCCGGCGGATGACGGAATTGAAACATATCCCGCCAATACGACACGACCGCGTGAAGGTATGGTTGCAATACTTGCATGGTTCGTGATCGGGGCGCATCTCAACCGCATAACCAATGGAGGCACCCATGGCCGGACTGCGTAAGATCCTGCTTGTCGACGACGACGACGACCTGCGCGAAGCGTTGAGCGAGCAGTTGGTCATGACCGAGGATTTCGACGTGTTCGAAGCCCAGACCGGCGCCGAGGGCATGGAAAAGGTCAAGGCCGGGCTGTTTGATCTGGTGATCCTTGACGTTGGCCTGCCCGACACCGACGGCCGCGAGTTGTGCCGCCGGATGCGCAAAGGCGGGGTGAAATGCCCGATCCTGATGCTGACCGGTCACGACACCGACAGCGACACCATTCTGGGGCTGGACGCGGGTGCCAACGACTATGTGACCAAGCCGTTCAAGTTCCCGGTGCTTCTGGCCCGCATCCGCGCGCAGTTGCGCACGCATGAACAGTCGGAAGACGCCGTTTTCCAGCTTGGGCCCTACACGTTCAAACCGGCGCAGAAAATGCTGGTGGACGAGCGGGAAAAGAAGATCCGCCTGACCGAGAAAGAGACCAACATCCTGAAATACCTGTATCGGTCGACGACCGGAGTCGTGGCGCGGGACGTGCTGCTGCACGAAGTCTGGGGCTACAATGCCGGGGTCACCACCCACACGCTTGAGACGCATATCTACCGGTTGCGGCAGAAAATCGAACCCGATCCGTCAAACGCGCGGCTCTTGGTGACCGAAAGCGGCGGCTATCGGTTGGTGGCGTGATCCGGGGTTACGTTGGCGGGATACGCCGACGCGCGAAAGGGTTTTGACGGGCATCTGTGGCAATCTTGCCCGTCGAAACTGTGACTGTGTTGCAACAGTCGCGAAACCTTTCTGATTGCGGCGTATTGTTGCCGGAATTTCGGGTTACCTTGATTCAAGCGCTGGTTGTGCGCTGAGAGTTTCCAGGTTCCCCTTGTCGCGTCGGGGTTATGGCGCGGCATCCTCCCTGTTGGAACTGGCCGGGCCGCTTGCCCGGCCTCTTTTTTTGCGCGGTTGCCGGAACAGGGTGAGGCTAATAGCTTCTTGGCGATGCGCTATGTCTTCGGCTTTCTGTTCATTCTGATCCTTGTGGCCGGGATGACCCTTCTTGGCCTGCGGCTTGCGGCCGTCGTGCGCGAGGCTGGGCTTTTGCCCAGGCCGGTGCCAGAACAAGGCCGCATCGTCGAAACTGACCTTGGAACGATTTATGTCGAGGAACTGGGGCCGCAAACCGGTCCGGTGCTTTTGCTGCTGCATGGCTCGGTCGGCTGGTCGCGGATGTGGCGTCCGACGCAAGAGACCCTTGCAGCCTAGGGCTACCGGGCCATTGCCTTTGACATGCAGCCGATGGGCTGGTCCTTCCGCGATCCGGGCAAGGACTATAGCCGGCAGACGCAAGCCGCCCGGCTGCTTGCCTTGACCAAGGCGCTGAGTGTCCGGCCGATTCTTGTCGCGCATTCCTTTGGGGCAGGGGCCGCCGCCGAGGCGGCAATGCTGCAACCCGACGCCTTTGCCGGGCTGGTGGTGGTATCAGGGGCCGTCGGGCTGAACAGTCACCTGATGGGCAAGGCCCTGCCCTGGTCGATGGGCAACCCATCGGTGCGCGAATTCGCGGTGTCGGCCACAGTGACCAACCCCTATGCGATGCGCCCGCTGCTAAAGCTTTTCCTGCACCGCAAGAAGGCGGCCACCGACGCAGCCGTGGCAATGCTGAACCACCCCGGCACGCGCCCTGGCACCACAGCGGCGCTCGCCGACTGGCTGCCGTCCCTGCTGGTGCCACCGAAGGGTGCGCTGTCGACAAGGGCCGAGGGTTGGAAGGCGCTGACCCTGCCACTGGCCTTTATCTGGGGCGACCGCGACACAGCCACGCCAATTGATCACGGCGAGGCACTTGCCCGCCTGACCGATGCCCCGCTTTTCATTCTGCAAGAGGTCGGCCATATTCCCCAGATCGAAGCCCCGAGCGAGTTTCAGGCTGCACTGATCGCCGCCCTTTCCGACCTTTGACCCGGAATGCCTTTATTGGCCACCTTATGTATCGTCTTGGACCAACCGCCTGACTCGCTGGTCAAAGGGGATGTGCGAATTGTTCAGGCCTTCGTTGGCATGGCCCTTCGTTTTCTGCATTTCCTCGGGTAAGGCAGGTTTGCCGTGGACTGGCCGCGGTAGGATATTTCGGAGAACTTCATGCGCTTTGCCCTTGCCGCCGCGTTCGTCACCCTGATTGCGACGCCCACTTTGGCGGAAGACCTTGTCTTTACGCTGATCAACGACAGCTCGCACACCATTGTCGAGATGTATGTTTCGCCGGTAGGTGAAGATCAGTGGGGCGAAAATATCCTTATGGTTGAAGGCGTTGAATCTGGTGTTTCGGGGGACGTGACCATCGCGGACGGTCTTGCGGTCTGTGACTATGATCTGCGCTTTGTCACCGAGGACGGCAGTGAAGCGACGCAAACCCAGGACCTTTGCGTCCTTGCCGACTTCACCGTCACCGACTGATCTGGTCGGGCAAATATCCCATCGTAGAACATCCTTTGGCCTGCCTGATGCTTCCATCCGCATCGCGCAGGCCTTAGGCTTGGCCGGACAACCGGACGGAGTCCTCCATGCCCTTCACCCTTGCCACCTGGAACATCAACTCGGTCCGCCTGCGTGAGGCATTGGTGCTGCGACTGCTGTCCGAAGAGGCCCCCGATATCCTGTGTCTGCAGGAATGCAAAAGCCCGGTCGAACTGATCCCGCTGCAAGGGTTTCAGGCGCTGGGATACCGCTACATGGTGGCGCGCGGGCAGAAGGGCTATAACGGCGTCGCGATCCTGTCAAAGCTGCCGATCATCGATGCCGGTGACAAGGATTTCGCCCAGCTTGGCCATGCCCGCCACGTCGCGGCCCGGTTGGAAAACGGGGTGACAATCCACAACTGCTATGTGCCGGCCGGCGGCGACATTCCCGACCGTGAGCAGAATTTGAAATTCGGCCAGAAGCTGGACTACCTGACCGAGATGCGCGACCATTTCCACTGGGAACGCCCCGACCGCGCCATTCTGGTGGGCGACCTGAACATCGCCCCACGCGAAGATGACGTCTGGGACCACAAGGCGCTGTTGAAGATCGTCAGCCACACCCCGGTCGAGGTCGAGCATTTCGGTGCGGTGATGCAGGCCGGCGGCTGGCAGGACGTGACCCGCAAAGATATCCCGGAAGGCAAGCTTTACAGCTGGTGGAGCTATCGCGCCCCGGACTGGGACAGCGCCGACAAGGGCCGCAGGCTGGACCACATCTGGGCCACCTCGGACATCATCGGCTCCAGCCACGACAGCCGCATCCTGCGCCCCGTGCGCGGCTGGGAGGGCCCAAGCGACCACGCTCCGGTCCTGGCGACGTTTGATCTGTAACCGAACGACCAGAACCTGCTTCGGGACCTGATCTTTCCCTCAAGGTTTCACTCTGCGTCCCTTGTGATCCGGGCCGATCCGGGCGAAAGTGATAGCGCAACCAGACGCGGCGATCCGCCGTGTCGTTTCGCGGACCGGTCATCATGCAATCCCACCTTCGCGGCGCGCTTTTGTCGCTGGCCGCCTTCGGCTTTTATGCGACCCACGATGTCGTGGTGAAGTTTCTGGGCGAAAACTATTCGGCGTTCCAGACCATGTTCTTTTCCGGACTGATGGGCTTTCCGCTGGTCACTATGCTGCTTTTGGGCGACCGTCGCGACGGCACGCTGATCCCGCGCCACCCGTGGTGGACCGCGCTGCGCACCGTGTCGGCGGTGGTGACCGGGGTGATGGGGTTCTATGCATTCTCGCAGCTTCCCATGGCCACCTGCTACGCGATCTTCTTTGCGATGCCGCTTCTGATCACCCTGATGGCCATTCCGATGCTGGGCGAAAAGGTCGGCATCCGGCGCGGGGTGGCGGTGATCATCGGGCTGCTGGGGGTGCTGATCGTCCTGCGCCCCGGGGAGGGGCAGGGCTATTCGCTGGGGCATCTGGCGGCATTGGGCGCGGCCACGACCGGCGCGCTCAGCTCGGTCATCGTGCGCAAGATCGGGCGGGACGAACGGTCGGTTGTGCTGATGCTGTATCCGATGGTGCTGACCTTTCTGGCGATGGGGGCCTTGATGCCCTTTGTCTATGTGCCGATGCCGGTCAGCCATCTTGGGCTGACGGCGGTGATGGCGGGACTGGGGATGTTGGGTGCAATGGCCAGTATCGCGTCCTACCGGATAGCCCCGGCGGTGATCGTGGCACCGATGCAGTATTCGCAGATCCTCTGGGCTGTGCTGTTCGGTTGGCTCATCTTCGACGAGACGGTCGACCTTTACACTGGCGTCGGTTCCGCAGTGATCATTGCGTCCGGCATCTACATCGTGCTGCGCGAAGGCACGCCGTCGGTATCGCAAAACCGCCCCGTGCTGGAAAACCGCTCGCGGCTGGACTTTGGCACCCTGCCGCGAATCTCCAGCTGGCTGCGCCGTCTTGACCGGGGCGGCGATCAGGCGTGAGGCCCCTTGCCAAGCCGAACCGGACGGGGTAACCCACCGCCACGGTCGGAGCGTAGCGCAGTCTGGTAGCGCACCTGCTTCGGGAGCAGGGGGTCGGAGGTTCGAATCCTCTCGCTCCGACCATTTCCCGATATATCAAGTACTTGGAATGCTTTTTCTGCCGGTGCGCCACATTGGTGAGACACAAGCATGCGCCTTGCGGCCTATCTAAGCACTTCTAGACATGGAGTTTTCTATTTTCGCTGGCCCATACCGGCCACTATGCACCCTGAGCAAAAGCGGTTCAGCATAAGGGTATCACTTGAGACCAGATGCCCCCGCATGGCGCAACGGCTATCAAGGTTGCTAGTACTCGCTGGACATTCAACTCTAACGAGAGCCATGCATGGTAGCATGACATACGATGAGATCAGGCAGCATGTGCAAGAGCACTTCCGAGAACTGCTTCTTGCGTTCAAGAGGAATATTGCGTCTGACGGTCCACCCGACGCACATCGCCTGAATGCCCTGAGAGCGACGGAGGGGCTTGCTGGTGGCGATCCTGAGACATGGCGGGCCGCAACCTACCCGGCTGACGAAGTGGCTCTCCTGAGCGATTTTTGCGCCCGGCGAGACATCGCACTCGCCGATCTCACCCAGGCAAATCGCGGGTGGCTTTTGGATACTTTGCAGGCAGGCCATGCTAGCATGGCTTCCGGAGCGTTGAACTATGTGAGTAGCCTAGCGCACTTTGACATGGCCGATGCCACGCAACAGCCAAGCACTACCGCCCCTCAGATGCTGCATGCGTTACCCACTCCGGCGACCAGCAAGTCAGTAGCGGAGGTGGCCGCGATCTATTTCGATGAGATCAAGAGAACCAAGCCCTTGGCAGTGAAGACCGAACTTGATCGCAAGGAAGCTCTCGCGCTTCTGGACGAGATCACCGAAGGCAAGACCATCGCGATGATCGACAAGAGCGACGCGCAGCAGGTGAAGCAGGTGTTGCTCAGACTGCCCAAGAACCGGAGCAAAATGCCGGAGACAAAAGGCAAGACATTG
>CAIXBE010000094.1 GCA_903917595.1 uncultured Rhodobacterales bacterium | reverse complement strand
CAGTTGGGCATCCCGATCTACGACATGGTCACCGCCGGCACCTTTGAAGGCGGCGATTTTGCCGTGATCGAGGAAGGCTGCGTCCTGATCGGTTGCGGCGGTGCCCGTACGCAAGAGGAGGGCGCGCGGCAGGTCGAAGGCTGGTTCAAGGCCGAAGGCTGGGAAACCCGGCTGGCTTTCATCGACGAATACTATGTCCACATCGACCTGATGGTGGTCCCGATCGCACCGAAACTGACCGCCGTCTGCCTTGACTGCACCGAACCGGGGATCGTCGACTGGCTGAAGGGGAAGGGTCACGAGATTATCGACGTGCCCTTCCGCGACACCATGGCGCTGGGCTGCAACTTCATGTCCCTGGGCCGCGACCGGGTGATCGCTCCGACGATTTCAAAATCGTTGATCGGTCAGCTTCGCGCCCGGGGCTTCGAGGTTGCAGCCATCGACATGTCGGAAATTTCCAAGACCGGCGGCGGCATTCACTGCATGGCCCAGTCGCTGCGGCGTGAGGCGGCCTGAGCGTCAGTGCAGCTTTACCGCCAAAGATGCGCCAGGCTGGCGAATCGGCCTTGCAACTTGGCCAGCAGCCGGTTGGCCGGTCCCGGATGCGGGATCATGCCAAGTGCCAGCCGGTCCAGCGTCACCTCCGGCGGGCAGGGGCGGCGGCTGACCGGATCGAAATAGCGCGGATAGGCGATAAGCGCGGCATGGGCCAGCGTCGCCAGATCGGCGGTGCCTCGCCAGTCTGGCACCGGCCCCAAGTCGCGGGTCAGCCCCCAACCAGCATAGAACGGCGCACCAAGGCAGGTGACCGGCAGCCCCCGGACCAGCGCCTCGAACCCCAAAAGCGAGGTCATGGTCCAGACCTCTTGCACCCTTCCCAGCAGCTGCGCGGGGTCGGACCTTTCGGCGATGACATCGACCAGCCCGGCCAATTCCGCCGCTGCAATCGCCCCGGGGCGCAGGCCCGCTTCGACATCGGGATGTGGCTTGTAAATCAGGACCGCGTCTGGATTTGCGCTGCGGGTGGCACGAAGAAGAGCGAGGTTGGTCCTCACCGTGCCCGCCCCTCTCAGGATCGATGCGTCGTCTTCGACCTGCCCCGGCACCAGAATCCGATGCCCTTTCGGCAGATCAGTCAGCGCGCCGCCGCCAAGGTTGTATTTGGACAGGCCTTCCGCCCTTAGCCGGTCCAGCAGCGTCAATGCCCGCGCATGCCCCCCGGGCGGCAACTGCCCCTTGATCAGGGCGTCCAGCCGCGACGGGCGGGTCGGATCATAGTAGATGCCGCGATCATCAGTCACCAGACTTAGGGGCGGCACAAGATCCGCCCCCAACCCGCGTGAGCGCAGAAACCCGTCTTCCACTCGCAGGCAAGGGGACTTCGGAGCGAACCCCTCAGGCTCTTTTCCCGCCCAGATCAGCAGGTTGCGGCCTTGGGCCATTGCCTTGGCGTCGGCTTCGCCAGGATTGTCGCAAAAGCGCAACGCCTTGTGCTGGCCGAAGAACTGCTGCAGCCGCCCGCGTTTCCAAAGCCGCATGCCCGTCGCGACGTGGCCCTGCCGGTCCTCGCGAAAGGCATGGGTTTCGGCCTCCAACTGGTCAAGCGCATCTTCCAGTGGGCACAACCGGTCGCGGCAGGGGTCATACCACAGCGGCGCAAGGATCATCGCTCCGGCAAAAAGCTGCGGAGCGGTCAGCTTGCGGGTCCGGCGGGGCAGGGCCTGTTCGTCCGCCGTCAGCCCCCAGCCTGCATAGAACGGTTGGCCAAAGACCCGGGGGCGGTGGCCGTGCAGGATTGCTTCGAACCCCAGTTGCGACGACACCGTATAGACCGCCGCTGCCGCTGACAGCAGCCGGTTGGGCGACACCGGCGCGGTAAGAAGCGTCACTCGCCCGAAGGCATTACCTGTGCCAAAGTGGCCGGGCCGCAACCCAAGCGCTGTTTCCGGATGGGTTCGGATGACGATCCGCGCTTCTGGGTGGTCGCGCATCGCGGTCGCAAGCATGTCGCGGAAAGTTGACTCAGACGCGTTGGAATACCGGATTGCCGCATCATTGCGGGTTTGGTCGACGATCAGCACGAAGCCGGGGTCGGGGACAGGCAGGCCCGGATCAAAATTGTTGTATTTTGAAATATCGATGTGGTGAATACGCGCAATAGCGGCACTTGCACGATCAGATATGTTCGATTGCTGAAAGTCAGCCCTGGCCAGAACCTCCTCCAGCCGCGATAGTTGGCTGGCGTCGAAATGCACGCCAACCGGGTCGATCATGAGGCCAATTGGAGCCTCGCCTTTGGCACGACCGGGGTGGAGCGACCGCAGAAACGCGTCCTCGACACGGATCAGCGGCAGGTCGTGGCGGCGGGCTAAAGCCTCGCCGCGCCAAGCGGTCGGGCTGCGGCCCCAGACCAGCACCCCGTCACCGGGACGTGGCAGACCAAGACGCAGCTCATGACCGGCAAGTGCAAGCATCCTATGCAATCGGTGGTCGCGGAGCAGCGAAAGATTCTGATGCCAAAGCCGCCGGGGAACCCCGGTCAATTCGGCATGGAAGTCCACGCCGGACATGACCGCTGTCAGTTCGCGGCTTCGGCGGTGGTTGCGAGGCTGCTTGCAGCCCCCGCTGTGCCGGTGATTGCGCCAAGCACCTTCTGCCAGCTCACAAAGGGTGCTTCGGTCACGTAAAGCGTGTCGCCGTCGCGGATCAGGAAGTCGCGGGCTTCGAACAGACCAGTGGGCTGAACAAGATTCAGAACATAGATCACCCGCTGCGACCCGACCAGATCAGTCCGGCCCGTTACCGCACGTGCAATTTCCTGGCTTTCATCGCGCAGAATGAAAACGCCCTTGGGGTCTGCCGACGTCGTCGAAAGCCCGCCTACGAT
>CAIXBE010000093.1 GCA_903917595.1 uncultured Rhodobacterales bacterium | reverse complement strand
GCCACGCCCGAACCGCCGGTGAACGCGGCAGCGCCCGTCACCACCACCATGACCGCCGACGCCGTGCGCGCCGAGGCGGCCGAGGTTGCGCAGGTCTGCGCGCAGGCCGCCCGGCTCGGCGTGACTATCGACGCGGCTGATGCCGTCACGCGTGGGTTGAAGCCCGAAGCCCTGCGCGCCCGTGTGTTGGCCGACCTCGCCGCCCGCAGTGATGCAGCAGGGATCATCGCGACTGCCCCGGCCGCAGCTGCCGCGAAAGACAGCCCGATCATCGCTGCCGCCAAGAAGGCCGCGACCGACGCCAAGCGCTGAACCAGCGCCTCTTCCCCATCCCCCAAACCATGGAGACTGACCAATGCCCGTCCTGACGGAACCGCCCAGCATGGGCGATGTCCTCAAATATGAGGTCAACCCGAACTATACCCGCGAGGTGGTCACCCTGCTGATCGGCACCAACTACCCCTCTGGTGCCGTGCTTGGCCGGATCACTGCCAGCGGCAAATACACCCTGTCCGCCGCAACCGGGGCCGATGGCGCGCAGGTCGCCGTCGCGGTCCTGCTTTACCCGGTGAACGCCACGCTGGCGGACGCCGTTGGCATCGTCGTCGCCCGTGGCCCCTCGATCGTGTCACGCGCGGGCCTGGCCTACGAGGGCACCGTCAACGACGCGGCCAAGATCACCGCCAAGATCGCCCAGTTGGCCGCCGTCGGCATCATCGCTCGCGACGGCGTCTGACGTCCAAACCCCTCAATCCCCCGGAGCACCCCATGACCATCGTTCGCAATCCCTTCGACGCTGGCGGCTACTCGCTGGCCGAGATGACGCAGGCCATCAACATCCTGCCCAACCTCTATACCCGCCTCGGCCAGATCGGCCTGTTCCGCTTTGAAGGCGTCACCCAGCGCTCGGTCATCATCGAGCAATACGAGGGCGTGCTAAACCTGCTGCCCTCGGTGCCGCTTGGCGGTCCCGCCACCGTCGGCACCCGCGAGGGGCGGTCGATGCGATCGTTTGCCCTGCCGTGGATCCCGCATGATGACGTGATCCTGCCCGGCGACATTCAGGGCCAACCCGCGCTGGGCGCCTTTGATGCCGCCGATCCGCTGGTCGAGGTGATGAACCGTAAGCTGCAGCTGATGCGCCGCAAGCATGCCCAGACCCGCGAATACATGGAGATGAACGCGCTGCGCGGCATCGTGAAGGATGGCGCTGGCACCACCCTCTACAACTACTTCACCGAATTCGGCCTGGCGCAGATCTCGGTCGATTTCCTGCTGGGCACAGCGGGCACCCTTATCCAAAGCAAGGTCCGCGAGGTTTTGCGGGCAATCGAAGACAACCTCCTTGGCGAAAGCATGTCCGACGTCCATGCCCTCGTCAGCCGGGAATTCTTCGACAAGCTGATCGCGCATCCGAAGACCGAGGAGGCCTACAAGTTCTACGCCGCCACCGGCGCGCAGCCCTTGCGCCAGGACGTGCGGCGCAACTTCCCATTCGCGGGCATCGTGTTCGAGGAATACTCGGGCGCCGTCACCCTCTCGACCAAGGCGACCGAACGGCTGGTTCCGGCGAACGAGGGCATCGCCTTCCCCTTGGGTACCATGGACACCTTCACGACCTATGGCGGCCCGGCCAACCTGCTGGAAGCGGCCAACACCATGGGCCTGCCACTCTACGCCCGCCAGCATCTCGACGAAAAGGGCCGCTGGATCGACCTGATGACGGAGGCTTCGATCCTGCCGGTGAACAAGCGGCCGCGTATCGCGATCCGCATCTCGACCTCGAACTGACGGGCGCTTCCGATGAACGTCTTCGCCACCGCCATGGACAGGATCTATGCCAACCCGTCCATGGCGGCGGCCGCTGTCTGGATCTCCGCGACCACCTCGGAGGAACGCCCGATCCGCGTCATTCGCCGCGCCCCGGACCGCATCACCGAATTCGGGGCTGGGCGCTTTGTCAGCGACACCACGATGGTGGATGTGCGCTTGTCCGACCTGCCCGATCCCCGCCCGGGCGATCTGATTGTGATCGGGGCCGACAGCTTCACCATTCAGGGGGAGCCAGTGCGCGACCGCGAACGCCTGATCTGGACACTGGACCTGCGCCCATCATGAGGTTGAAGATCGCGTTCGATCCCGACCTCGTCGCCCTGATGCAGGCCGAAATCGTCGCCGGAGAAAAGGCGGTGTCCTCCGCCATGCGCGAGGCGGGCACTTCCCTGAAATCCGCCTGGCGCGGCCAGATCACCGGCGCGGGGCTGGGCACGCGCCTCGGCAACTCCATCCGCCTCGCCAGCTACCCGAAATCTGGCGACAGCCTGAACGCCGCCACGCTGGTCTGGTCCAACGCCCCGGTGATCATCGGCGCGCATGACACCGGCCCGCTGATCCGGTCCAAGGACGGGTTCTGGTTGGCGATCCCCACCCCGGCCGCTGGGAAAAGTACGAAGGGCGGCCGCATCACCCCCGGAGAATGGGAACGCCGCACCGGCCTGCGCCTGCGGTTCATCTACCGCCGCAGGGGACCGAGCCTGCTGGTCGCCGAGGGGCGGTTGAATTCGAAGGGCCGGGCCGTGGCGTCAAAGTCGAAAACCGGGCGCGGTGTCGCGACCGTGCCGATCTTTCTTCTCGTGCCGCAGG
>CAIXBE010000092.1 GCA_903917595.1 uncultured Rhodobacterales bacterium | reverse complement strand
CCTAGGCCGTGTTGACAAAAGGGATTCACAAGGCGGGCTGATCGTGATTCAAGCTGGTATCTGCAATGGAGACCAGCTTGGCCCGAGACCTGATGTCGGACGAGGAGTGGGCGTTTCATGAACGCTTCATCCTGGCCGTCCGCGCCCCGAACGGGCGCAAACCTAAGAACCATCGCCTTGTTCTGGATGGGATTTTCTGGATCGCGCGCACAGGATCGCCCTGGCGTGACCTGCCGGAAGAGTTCGGCAAGTGGTCCAGCGTCTACCGCCAGTTCCGGCGCTGGACCCTGGCGGGGCTCTGGGAGCAGATCATGGATGCTCTGAATGAGAGCGGGTTGGTCCCCGACGCCCTTCAGATGATCGATAGCACCGTGGTTCGCGCCCATCATCAGGCAGCGGGCGCAAAAGGGGGACTCCGCGACAGGGTTTTGGCCGTTCGAGAGGTGGCTTCACGACCAAGATCCATCTCCGCGTCAATGGTGCTGGCCTGCCCATGAGGTCGGAGATCACGCCCGGCCAGACTTCGGACTATCTGGGCTTCGATCTGGTCATGGCCGACAACCTGCCCGAGCCCTGTGTCTTGCTGGCGGATCGCGGCTATGACTCTGACAACGTTCGAAAAACGATGGAGGCGCGCAACGTGGTGCCGGTCATTCCGATGCGCAAGACCCGCAAGCTGCGCGTCGCCGTGGATCGCACCCTCTACCGGCTGCGCAACCTTGTAGAGCGCTGCTTCAACAAGTTGAAGAACGCCCGCCGCGTCGCCACCCGTTACGACAAGACCGCCGAAAGCTTCCTGGGCTTCATCGACATAACGTCGATCCGCCTCTGGCTCCGCCATTTGTCAACATGACCTAGCTAAGCTTCTGTGGGCTTTGGTCATCCAAAGATCTCTGGCCGACCGCGCCAAAGACCTTAACCAACACAGCGAAGTAGAGGGACTTACCTCCAATTCTATGAAGCTGACCAGCTGTTCTTGTAAACAGGATCGTCGAGGTTGCAGTTTATGCGGGTCATGCACAGTCTGGCCGAACGCAAGAACAAGGCCCAGTTCATTGATTCGACTGCAACAACGCCCTTTGCTTGGTTTTCTCTTTGACCCCTTCGGGAGGTCTGCCCGCGCAATGGAGCTGGATGGGGATCACATCAGGATCACTCGTCGCGGTCAGGTTGCCACCATGCCATTGCGGGCACTAACGAATGCGCCTGCTCTCCAGAAAGGGATGCTCGGGACTACGCTGACCATAAACTCGAAGGAGCACGCCGATGTAACACTGAAGGGAGCGGGGCACTTCGCCGCAACAGGCTTCGCGGAAGAGGTGAAGAAGGCCTGGACGAGCTTCAATCTCACAGCCCTGAAGAAGGATGCGGCGCGACTGGACAGGGTCCTAGCCGGGGTTCTGGGGCTGGCAGCACCGTCCCGATATCCCTCGGCGTGCCAGACTGCGCTGCTGCTGAAAGAGGCT
This sequence comes from uncultured Rhodobacterales bacterium, assembly GCA_903917595.1. Lineage (GTDB taxonomy): Bacteria > Pseudomonadota > Alphaproteobacteria > Rhodobacterales > Rhodobacteraceae > Tabrizicola > Tabrizicola rara. The sequence goes on along the minus strand of CAIXBE010000092.1, from coordinate 338 downwards.
CGTGCTCTGGATGCTTCGCTCCTCTCGAAGCTGAATGCCGAAGCCATCGGAGCCGATGCCGTCGCACGCATCGCACCCGTCCGCAAGTTTGCGACCGACCCGCGAAGAGTGCGGGCGAATGCCATCGGTGCCTTCGTCACGGCCGAACTGGCTCGCTGGAAGGATTTCTTCGACACCATCGAGAGCATGCCGCTGACGCCGGAACAGCGCCTTTCGGTGGTCGTCGATGAGGACGCGACACTCGTCCTGGCCGGCGCGGGATCGGGGAAGACCAGCGTCATCACCGCCAAGGCCGCCTATCTGGTCAAGGCGGGAATCCGTCCGCCTGAGGAAATCCT
>CAIXBE010000091.1 GCA_903917595.1 uncultured Rhodobacterales bacterium | reverse complement strand
GCCGCCGCGATGCGGGCTAGAATGGCTTGCCGGGTGGTCTCTGCCCCGTCGAACACAGCCACCAGCACGGGTCGCTCTCCCCAGCGGTCATCGGGCACGCCCACTGCCGCCACCTCATGCACTCCAGGCACGACGGAGGCTAGATTCTCCAGCGTCAGCGACGACACCCACTCGCCGCCGGACTTGATTACGTCCTTCAACCGGTCGGTGATGCGCAGCGTACCGTCCGGGGCCATATGGCCGACGTCGCCGGTATGCAGCCAGCCGTCTCGCCACAGATCGGCGCTGCCCTCCGGGTTTTTCAGATATCCCGCCGTCAGCCACGGCGCGCGGGCGACGACCTCGCCCGTCGTCCGTGCATCCGACGGCACCTCGCGCATGTCGCGGTCCACCACCCGCACCTCGACCAAGGCCGCAGCGCGCCCAGTGGCGGTGCGAATGGAAATATCGTCACTGCACTGGCTGGCCAGCATGTCGGCTATGGTCACGAAGGGGCAGGTTTCCGACATACCATAGGCGGCATGGATGTCGATGCCATAGGTCCGGGCCTGACGGGCCAAGCCTTCCGGCAAGGCAGAGCCTCCGATCAGCACTTTCCAATGCGACAGATCCTTTGTCGCCGCCTCGGGCGCTGAAAGCACCATCGACAGGATCGTCGGCACGCAATGCGAAAAGGTCACACCATGTTCAGCAATCAGCGACAAAAGGCGCGCGGGCTCATACCGACCCGGATATATCTGCTTCAGGCCAAGGAAGGTCGCAATGTAAGGAAAGCCCCAGCCGTGAACGTGAAACAGCGGCGTGATCGGCATATAGACATCGTCGCGTTTGATGCCGCCCTTGCCCGGCACCGTACCCAGCCCCGCGGCAACGGCCAGCGTATGCAGCACCAGCTGGCGGTGGCTATAGCTGACCCCCTTTGGCTCTCCCGTGGTACCGGTGGTGTAGAACAACGTCGCACGGGTGTCTTCGGCCAAGTCGGGGAAGACAAAGTTCGCATCCTCGCTGGCCAGCAGCGTCTCGTATTCGCCGTCAAACCCATCAGGCAGTGGTGCCGGGACATCGGTCAGAAAGATCAACCTCGCCGGGCGCTTAATCCGCGGCAACAGCGGCAGCAACAGCGGCAGAAAATCCGAGTGACACAGGATGGCATCATCCTCGGCATGGTTTATCGTGAACAGCACTTGCTCGGGCGACAGGCGGATGTTCACTGTGTGCAACGTCGCCCCGATCATCGGTATGGCGAAAAAACATTCCAGATACCGTGACGTGTCCCAATCCATCACCGCAATGGTAGCTCCTCGCCCCAGACCTAGCCGGTTCAGAGCCACCGCCAGTTGGCCGATCCGGGCGTGGAATTGACGGTAGCTCTGGGCCTTCCCTTCGCCGTCATGAATTGTCTGTTCGGGGTTTCGCCCGGCAGGCGCCCTGAGCATCTGGCCGATGAGAAGTTGGGTATGCGGGAGGGCTGTCATGGGATCATCCGTCTGGAACAGCGAAAGCCTAACCCGAGATTGACCAACTTACACATGACGAAAAAAGGGGCTAAGCTTCGCCTTTATTGGGTCATCCGTCGCTTTCGACCATAGTGTGCTGCGCCACATCGTTAGGTCTGCACTAACAACCAAAGGGACAAAATCACCATGTCGCATCAGATGCCACCCCTGCCTTGGTTACGCGCATTCGAGGCGTCGGCCCGACAGCTAAGCTTTACCCACGCCGCATC
>CAIXBE010000090.1 GCA_903917595.1 uncultured Rhodobacterales bacterium | reverse complement strand
GAATGTGAAAAGTTTTCCTCTCCGGCGATGAAGGCGCGGGTTCCATCAATCGGGTCGATGATGAACACCGCCTCACGGTCCAGCCGCGCAGCATCGTCGGGGGTTTCCTCTGACAGCCAGCCATAATCCGGCCGCGCCGCCAACAGGCAGGCCTTCAACATGTCGTTGACCGCAAGGTCCGCCTCGGTCACCGGGCCATCATCTCCGCCCTTGTCCCAGACCTTGGGGTCGCGTCGCCAATAGCGCAGGGCGATCCGCCCCGCTTCGCGCGCGGCGTCGGTCAAAAGCGCCAGATCACGCGCCGGCAAGGGTCATCCCGTCGATCAGGATCGACGGCACCCGCGTCGACAGATGCGGCCGCGCGTCATTCGCCGGGATGATCCGCAGCAGCATGTCGCGCAGGTTCCCGGCAATCGTGCATTCATGCACCGGATGCGACAGCCGCCCGTTTTCCACCCAGAACCCCGAAGCACCCCGCGAATAATCCCCCGTGGTCGCGCTGATGGTCGATCCGATCATCGAGGTGATCAGCAACCCCGTACCCATCTGCGTGATCAGATCGTCGCGGTTCAGCGCACCCTGCGTCAGGTCCAGATTGGTCGTCGCGGGCGACGGCGGGGCCGAAGTTCCGCGCGACGCATTGGCGGTCGACACCATCCCCAACTTGCGCCCGGTGGCAAGGTCCAGCACCCAGCCGGTCAGCACGCCATCGGCCACAATCTCACGGCGGCGGGTCGCCAACCCCTCGCCGTCGAAGGGGCGCGAGGATGAAATCCGTGGCCGGTGCGGGTCCTCGACCAACGAAATCGCGGCGGGCAGAACCTGCTTGCCCAATAGGTCCCGTGCCCAGCTTGATCCGCGTGCAATCGACCCGCCATTGATCGCCGACAACAGATGCCCGACCAGCGACGCCGCCACCCGTTCGTCAAACAGCACAGGATAAACCCCGGTCTTCGGCTTGACCGATCCAACCCGCTGCAACGTCCGCTCGGCGGCACGGTGGCCGATCTCGTCGGCCCCCGGCATGTCGCTGGCATAGGTCCGCGACTCGCCAGCATAGTCGCGCTGCATCGTCGTGCCTTGACCGGTAAACGCCACCGCCGACAGCGAGGTCGATGTCCGGCCATAGCCACCAGAAAACCCGTTCGACAGCGCAAGATGCATCTGACGGCGACTGTATCCAGCCCCCGCCTCGACCTGAGTGATCCCGACCGTCGCCAGCGCCGCCCCTTCGACCGCCCGGGCCGAGGCTTCCAGCACCGCGGCCCCCGGCTCGGACGCAGGGTCCATCAGGTCAAGCGCATCAATATCCCAGCCCTTGGCCAACTGCTCCGGCTCCGCCAACCCTGCAAAGGGGTCTTCGGGGGCTTCGCGCGCCATCGCAACCGCGCGTTCGGCCAAGGCTTGAATGGTGGCCGCAGAGGTATCCGAGGCCGACACGCAGGCCTGCCGCCTCCCGATCAGCACGCGCAACCCGATCTCGGTGCCTTCGGACCGCTCGGCCTGCTCCAGCGCGCCCTTGCGGATTTCGATCGACATCGCGGTGCCGGTCACTGCCAGCGCATCGGCACTGTCGGCCCCAGCTTTGCGGGCGGCATCAAGCAAAGCATGGCTCAGGTCGGAAAGGTTGGGGGTCATGGGTCGGTCCCGAATGGTCTGAACGCTGAGGTAATCCCCCCAAGACCCCGGCGCAAGGCCGGGAGCATCGCCAAGCCCGATACCCCCGACCGTTGTAGTTTACTGAAGCTGCTGGCCGTTGGCGAACAGCCCGCCATCCTTGAACTCGATTTCCGAGATCAGCTCGTCCGCCGCCGCACCGGGCCGTGCGAACATGCCCAGCATCATCCGGAAGCCCATCGCTTCTTCCTCTGGCAATAGGCCCATCGAGATCAGGTTGTCGATCAGCGCGTTCACGCCCTTGATGGTGACCGTAACCAACCCCGTCGGCTTTGGCACACCTTGAAAGGTCACCAGATCGGCGTTGTCAAAGGTTAGCGCGCCCGTCGCCGCCACATCGGCCCCCGCCGCCTTGACTTGTGCCAACGTCAGGTCAAGCGAGCTTAGCTCTCCGGGTGCCTCGATGCTGTCCAGATCAATCGCCGGGTCCATGATGTCCTGCTTCCAGAACCCGGTGCCGCGAAGGTCAAGAATGAACGTCGCCGGATCGCGCGCCAAAGTCGACGCAGGATCGAACATGCCCCAGATATCTTCCGAGATTGTGAAATCGACCAGCTTGGTCACGATCCCGAAATCCTGCGGCATTTCGGACTTTGAAACAGGCATAAGGATGTTGAAGGCAAACTCGGCAAAGCCGAACTGAACCTCGGGGAACGGGATTTCAGGGCCGGAAACCACGAAATTCGCCCCGCCCAGCGACGTGCCATAGCGCATGCTGTCCTTGTTCAACGCCAGCTCGAACCCGCCACCAAGGGTCGAGGTCACCACCATTTTCGTCGGCCCGGTATCGTCGGTCACGTCGACGTCCATCGTCATCATGCCGAAGGTGAATTCGTTTTCGGTGGTGAACCCGGCGTTCAGCGCGGCCGCCATGTCCTTCATCATCTCGGCCCCAAGGAAATTACCCTTGGTCGTTCCGGCAATGTCGGAAATCGCGATCAGAACCTTGCCCTGTCCGGTGCCTTCCGGATCCTTGCCCTCCAGCGTCAACGCCAGCGCCTTGGCGCTGAAACTGCTGTCCAGCCGGGTCTTGTCGCCCTCGGTTGCGACCAGATACTTCGCGGTCACTTCGGTCATCGCAAGCATCGCCTGCGCTTCGATCACCGCCCCCGTGGCATCCTTGACCTCGGTCAGTTGGATAACCGATGTCGGTGCGGCGATGTCATAGCTGGTCTCTGTCGCACTTCCGCCCGCCGTGATCTTCATCCCTGGCTGCATCACCGACAACTTGACCTCGGTTGGCCCGCCTTCTTCCGGCGGCGGCATCACGGTCAGCGGAAACGTGTCCGGCATGATCACCGCAACCGTGCCATCGCCATTGTCCTTGAACGACAACTTGTCCAGACTGGCCGAGGCGCTGCCGCCCAGATCATCCTTGAAGCTGAGAACGATCCCGGTCACTTCCAGTGTGTCGCCGTTGCGGGCACTGCCGCCGACTGTCAGCTCTTGCCCGACGGCGGTGGACATCGCTTGCCAGCTTTCCCAGACTTCTTCAGGGGTCACGTCAGCGCAGGCGCCGGTAGCGAAAACGGCAAGTGCGATTGCGGTGGTGCACGTCAGCATGCGGGACATGGGT
>CAIXBE010000089.1 GCA_903917595.1 uncultured Rhodobacterales bacterium | reverse complement strand
TGGAACGGCAGATAGTCGTGTCCCGCATAGACATAGACGATATCGAAACCGGCCTGCTTTGCCCGTTTGGCCGCCGTCCGCTGCCAACCACGGAACGCGCGGAGGTCGGCAAGGTCCATCGCGCGGGCGGTGGTCGGCAGGTGGTAAAGCGCAGGCTGGGTGTCAGGCGACAGGGCCGGAACCCGCGTCATCCGGTTCGACGCATGCGCGCCGCCGTGCCAAAGCTCGATCCCGGCAAGCGACCCGTGGGCGTGGATCGCGTCCGCGGTTAGGGCAAGGGGGGCGATGTCGGCATCCTCCCACAGCGTAAGGAACGCGGAGGGGCTGTCGTCCGATGTCGGGTGGATCGAGCAGTATTCGGTGCAGACCACGCCCCAGCCGCCCTCGGCCTTGATCCCGCGCAAGGCGGCACCGGACTGAGGGCGCTGCCAGCCGAAACCGGTCGCGTGTGGCGTCTGGTAAAAGCGGTTGGGTGCGGTGACCGGGCCGATGCGGACCGGTTCGAACAGGATGTCAAAGCGAGGATCGCGGGGCATGGGCTGGCCTTGTTGAACGGTCGTACAGTAGGACTGGCGCTGGCAGTTGGTCAAGTCGTGTTTGACAGGGGTGCGGCGCTTGTTGCATGGTCGTTCAACAAGAGGGAGACTCACGTGCCAGCAGTCCGGACCGAATTCCCGCATCAGGTGGACGTGGTGGAAAACCTTTTCATCCCGCTGCCCGATGGCACCCGGCTGGCGGCCAAGCTGTGGCGACCTGCAGGCGCGGGGCGCTATCCGGCAATTCTGGAATACCTGCCCTACCGCAAGCATGACGGCACAAGGACCCGAGATCAGGGGTTGCACTTGTATCTGGCGGGGCACGGATACGCCTGTCTGCGCGTCGACATCCGGGGCACTGGCGAAAGCGAAGGGGTGCTGGACGACGAATACTCAGAGGTCGAGCAACTGGACGGCGTCGACCTGATCGCCTGGATCGCGGCGCAGGGCTGGTGCGACGGGCAGGTCGCGATGATCGGTATATCGTGGGGCGGCTTCAACGGGTTGCAGATCGCAGCGCGGCAACCCCCGGCGCTGAAGACGGTGATCGCGGTCGGGTTCACCGATGACCGCTATGCGACCGATGTCCACTATGTCGGCGGCTGTCTGTCCAAGGACAATCTGGATTGGTCGGGCACCATGGTCGCCGGCATGGACCTGCCGCCGGACCCGGCTTTGCACGGTGCGGCATGGCGCGACATCTGGTTGCAGCGGATTGCAGCGAACCAGCCCTGGGGGCTGACCTGGATGCAGCATCAGCGGCGCGATGATTATTGGCGGCAGGGGTCGGTCTGCGAGGATTTCAGCCGCATCCGCATACCGGTCTATGCGGTGTCGGGCTGGGCGGACAATTACTCCGAAGCCGTGCCGCGCCTGTTGGCCGGGATGACCGCGCCCTGTCGGGGGCTGGTCGGCCCCTGGGCGCATTCCTTCCCGCATGACGTGACGCTCGAACCTGCCATCGGCTGGCTGCAAGAGGTGCTGCGCTGGTGCGACCACTGGATGAAAGGCTTGCCGACCGGGATAATGGACGAACCCGCTTTGCGCGTCTGGATGCAGGACTCTGTGCCACCGAAGACCTGCTATACCGAACGCCCCGGGCGCTGGGTGGGCGAGGAGACTTGGCCCTCGCCCCGCATCAGTGACTGGCACCTGCATCCGGTTGGTGGTGCCCTGCAAGCTGCGCCTGTGGCCACAGAGGCGCGCATCTCTTCGCCCCTGTGGGTGGGTGCTGCGGCGGGCGAGATCGGGCGCTATGGTGCCGATGCCGACTGGCCGACCGACCAGCGCGAGGATGACGCGGGCTCGCTGGTCTGGGTGACCGAACCGCTGACGGATCGGGTGGAGATTTTGGGCGCTCCCCGGCTGCAACTGCGGGTGGCGTCAGACAAGGCGCTGGCGCTGGTGGCGGTGCGGCTGAACGATGTGGCACCGGACGGGGCCTCAACCCGGGTGACGGTGGGGCTGATGAACCTGACGCATTACCTTGGGCACGACCGGCCACAGGCGCTGGTGCCGGGGCAAGCGGTCGACGTGGTGGTTGAACTGGACGATATC
>CAIXBE010000088.1 GCA_903917595.1 uncultured Rhodobacterales bacterium | reverse complement strand
GATATCGTCCAGTTCAACCACCACGTCGACCGCTTGCCCCGGCACCAGCGCCTGTGGCCGGTCGTGCCCAAGGTAATGCGTCAGGTTCATCAGCCCCACCGTCACCCGGGTTGAGGCCCCGTCCGGTGCCACATCGTTCAGTCGCACCGCCACCAGCGCCAGCGCCTTGTCTGACGCCACCCGCAGTTGAAGCCGGGGAGCGCCCAGAATCTCCACCCGATCCGTCAGCGGTTCGGTCACCCAGACCAGCGAGCCCGCGTCATCCTCGCGCTGGTCGGTCGGCCAGTCGGCGTCGGCACCATAGCGCCCGATCTCGCCCGCCGCAGCGCCGACCCACAGGGGCGAAGAGATGCGCGCCTCTGTGGCCACAGGCGCAGCTTGCAGGGCACCACCAACCGGATGCAGGTGCCAGTCATTGATGCGGGACGAGGGCCAGTTCTCCTCCCCCACCCAGCGCCCGGGGCGTTCGGTATAGCAGGTCTTCGGCGGCACAGATTCTTGCATCCAGACCCGCAGCGCGGGCTCATTCATGATCCCGGAGGGCAAGCCCTTCATCCAGTGGTCGCACCAGCGCAGCACCTCTTGCAGCCAGCCGATGGCGGGTTCGACCGTCACATCATGCGGAAAGGAATGTGCCCAGGGGCCGATCAGCCCCCGGCAAGGCGCGGTCATACCGGCCAAAAGGCGCGGCACGGCTTCGGAGTAGTTGTCGGCCCAACCCGACACCGCATAGACCGGCACTTTGATCGCCGCGAAATCCTCGCAGACCGATCCTTGCCGCCAATAATCATCGCGCCGTTGATGCTGCATCCAGGTCAGCCCCCAGGGCTGGTTCGCTGCAATCCGCTGCAACCAGATGTCGCGCCACGCCGGGCCATGCAAAGCCGGGTCCGGCGGCAGGTCCATGCCGGCGACCATGGTGCCCGACCAATCCAGATTGTCCTTCGACAGACAGCCGCCGACATAGTGGACATCGGTCGCATAGCGGTCATCGGTGAACCCGACCGCGATCACCGTCTTCAGCGCCGGAGGCTGGCGGGCGGCGATCTGCAAGCCGTTGAATCCGCCCCAGGAAATTCCGATCATAGCGACCTGTGCGTCACACCAGCCCTGCGCCGCGATCCAGCCGATCAGGTCGACGCCGTCCAACTGCTCGACCTCGGAATACTCGTCGTCGATCACCCCGTCGCTTTCGCCGCTGCCCCGGATGTCGACGCGCAGGCAGGCATAGCCGTGCCCTGCCAGATACATGTGCAACCCCTGATCCCGGGTGCGGGTGCCGTCATGCTTGCGGTAGGGCAGGTATTCCAGAATTGCCGGATACCGCCCCACGCCCGCAGGCCGCCAAAGCTTGGCCGCCAGCCGGGTGCCATCGGGCAACGGGATGAAAAGGTTTTCCACCACCTCGACCTGATGCGGGAATTCGGTCCGGACTGTCGGCAAGTGAGTCTCCATCTTGTTGAACGACCATGCAACAAGCCGGAGCCTTCTGTCAAATGCGTCTTGACCGATGCCCGTCGCCGGCCCTACTGTACGATCGTTCAACAAGGCCAAGCCATGCCCCGTGACCCCCGCTTTGACATCCTGTTCGAACCGGTCCGCATCGGCCCGGTCACCGCACCCAACCGCTTTTACCAGACGCCGCACGCCACCGGTTTCGGCTGGCAGCGCCCACAGTCCGGTGCCGCCCTGCGCGGGGTCAAGGCCGAGGGGGGGTGGGGTGTCGTCTGCACCGAATACTGTTCGATCCACCCGACCTCTGACGACAGCCCCTATGCGTTCCTGACCCTGTGGGAGGATGCCGACATTGCGCCATTGGCCCTGACCGCCGAGGCGATCCACGCCCACGGGTCGCTTGCGGGGATCGAGCTTTGGCACGGCGGCGGCCATGCGTCGAACCGGATGACGCGGGTTCCGGCCCTTTCGCCGGACACCCAGCCAGCACTTTACCACCTGCCGACCACCGCCCGCGCCATGGACCTTGCCGACCTCCGCGCGTTCCGTGGTTGGCAGCGGACGGCGGCCAAACGGGCAAAGCAGGCCGGTTTCGATATCGTCTATGTCTATGCGGGACACGACTATCTGCCGTTCCAGTTCCTGTCGCGCCGCACCAACACGCGCGGCGACGCCTATGGCGGGTCGCTTGAAAACCGGGTGCGGCTTTTGCGCGAGATGATCGAGGATACGAAAGACGCCGTTGGCGACACCTGCGCCGTCGCGGTGCGCCTTGCTGTGGACGAATTGCACGGGCCCGAGGGGATCACCTCGGCAGGCGAGGGCCGCGAGATCATCGAGATGCTGGCCGAACTGCCCGACCTGTGGGACGTGAACGTCGCGGGGGCCTTGGGCAATGACTCACGTTCGGCGCGGTATTCGGGCGAGGGGTTTCAGGAGGAAAACGTCGCCTTCGTCAAAAGCCTGACCACCAAACCGGTGGTGTCGGTGGGCCGCTTTACCTCACCCGACCGGATGGTGTCGCAGATAAAGCGCGGCATTCAGGACTTTATCGGCGCCGCTCGGCCTTCGATTGCCGACCCTTTCCTGCCCGTCAAAATCCGCGACGGGCGCG
>CAIXBE010000087.1 GCA_903917595.1 uncultured Rhodobacterales bacterium | reverse complement strand
TCATCCAGCGACTGGGACTTGTCGCGAGCCATGGTCAGGCGGCCTTTGGAAATCAGGCTTTGCGAAAAGTCGAGGAACGTCTTGCGGAACACTCCTTGCGAGCGGTCGGCCTTCAGCACCTTCGGGTCGGCTTGCGCACCCTGAAAGAAGGAGGAGGCGGTTTCGGGCGGAATGCCTTGGGCCACCACTTCGGCCTGCATTGCGGCCAGGAAATCGCCGAAGTCACCTCCACAAGGCGCGGCGGCAGCGGGGGTGGCAAGGGTCAGGGCAATCAGGGCGGCGCGCATGGTCTCTCCCAAGGTTTGGACAAGCCTAAAGAAGCGCCACCAGCACGGCAACCGCAAGGAGGGCAGCCCATACCCGCCACAGCGCGTCGGCAGCGGCGTCGATGTCATCGGGGCCGGGATCGCGGCGGCCTTCGGGCCAGACCCAGTCATAGTGCTTGCGGGTGCCATTATAGCTGCGCGGGCCGGACAGGGCGACGTTCAGCACCGGGGCCAGTGCACTTTCGGGCCAGCCAGCGTTCGGGCTGCGGTGCTTGGGCGCGTCCCGCAGGATCGGCGAGGGATCAACCCAGCCGTTGGTCAGCGCGATCAAAAGCGCGGTCAGGCGGGCGGGGATCAGGTTCAGAACATCGTCCAGCCGGGCGGCGGCCCAGCCAAACTCGCGGTAGCGGGGGGTCATGTGGCCGATCATGCTGTCGGCGGTGTTTATCAGCTTGTAGGCGACGATGCCGGGCAGGCCCAGAGCCAGATACCAGAAGATGGGGGCGACCACACCATCCGACAGGTTCTCGGCAGCACTTTCGATGGCCCCGCGTGCAATGTCCGGCCCGGTCATGTCGGCGGTATCGCGGCCCACGATCATTGCGACAGACTGCCGCCCCTCGGCGACCGACCGGCGAAGGGCAGTCGCGACCGCGCGAACGTGTTCGACCAGACTTTTCTGCGCGATCAGGATGGCAAGGGCGACAGCTTCGATCAGGCCGTGATCGGGAAGGATATGGATCAACTCGCCGGTCGCCAGACCGATGGAAAGAAGCCCGGCAGTCACCAGCGCGCCCCGTAACCGCAGACCTTGCCCCCGGTTCCAGCGCCGGTCGGCATAGGCCACAAGGCGCCCCATCAGCACAGCAGGATGCGGCAGGCGATCCCACAGGATTCTCGGCTCGCCAAAGGCGGCATCCAGCAAAAGGGCGGTGATCAGGATCATGCCCTGGCTATTCCGCCGCGCGGAGTGATTCGCAAGCACCAGATTGCCAAAACCCCGGCAATCCGCGGTCCCCGGCAGGCGGAAACCCGCCGTTCAACCATTGGTTGCCAGAGGTGTGGCTTTCCGGTCATGGACGCTTTACGAATTCGCAATACCATTGTGAAAGCTTGATTTTCTGCCGGATGTTTCCACAATCGAGCGGTCAGTGTGCGGGGCTGTGATGTTCGAGTTTCTGTCCAAGGAAGTACGTGAGGGGTTGGAAGCGGCCCGCAAAACGGCGCTTAAGCGCAAGTCGCGGCTGCGGGTGCAGGTTGGCGATGCGGTCTATCCGGTGCTGCGGTTCTGGCAGGATGGCTTTGCGCTGGACGCGGATTTCTCACCAAGCAAGTTGCGCGGATTGGTCGATGTCTACGACGGCTCGCGGCATATCTTTCAGTGCCTGATAATGGCTTCCAGCATCGAAAACGGCGAACTTGTTTGTGATTTCAAACGCGCGACGGCAGTCAGTGAACGCGCGCCGCTGGACTTCTGGCGCGATGAGAATGCACCGGTTGCTTATCTGACCAAATCCTAAGGTCTGATTTCCACCTTTGTGCCGATCGGGGTCACCGCCCAGATTTCGCGGATTTCGGTGTTGGATACCGCAATGCACCCGGCCGTCCAGTCGCCCTTCAGCAAGAATCCCTCAGGCAGGGCGTTCGGCTGGCCGTGGATAAAGATATCCCCGCCGGGGCTGTATCCGCCGACTGCTGCCTGCGCCATATCCTCGGGTCGGGGGTAGTCCAGACCCAGCGACAGGTGAAACGCGCTGGCAGAATTGCGGCGGTCGACAGTGAAGCTGCCCTCGGGGGTCTTACCATCACCCTGACGGTCCTTGTCGCCGTCGGGCGTAAAGCCAAGCGCGATCCGGTAGGTCCGCACCGGCGTGCCGTCCTGAAACAGCTGCATCCGCCGGGCGGCCTTTTCGATCACGATCAGGTCGACTTCGCCGATCAATGCCGGGGGTGGCGGCTGTTGGACCGGCACCGGTGGGCTATAGACCGATGCCGCGATATAGCCGAGGCTGATCAGCAGCAAAACATAGACCAGAAGGCGAAGCAGCGTCTTCATTGCAGATCGGCAAACGCCCTTTCCATCCGCGCAACCGCCTCGACGACATGCGCCCGCGGACAAGCCAGGTTGAAGCGCAGGCAGTTTTCGCCGCCGGTCCCGAAGCTGGCACCGTAGTTGGTGGCGATCCTGGCCACTTTCTGCACCCGGTCGATGAATTCAGCCGGGGTCATGCCGGTGGCGGAAAAGTCGACCCAGGCCAGATAGGTGGCCTCTAGCGGCGTCGAGCGCAGGCCGGGGATACGGTTGATGCCTTCGTCAAACAGCCGTCGATTGCCGTCCAGATAGCGCATCAGGTCATCGACCCAGGCCGCACCTTCGGGGCTGAGGGCGGCAGTCACCATATGCATGCCAAAGGAATTGGGTGAAATGCCCATGGCGTTCATTGTGTTGGCAAACGTCTTGCGCAGCACCGGGTCAGCGATGATGATATTGCCGATATGGGCGCCCGCGATGTTGAAGGTCTTGGTGGTGGCGGTCATCATCACGAGACTGTCGGTGATTTCGGGTGCAGCATTGGCCATGACCGTGTGCTTTTCACCCGGATAGACCAGATCATGGTGAATTTCGTCCGACACAAGGATCAGGTCATGCTTGCGGCAGAAGTCGGCAACCGCGCGCAGTTCTGCGACGGTCCAGACCCTGCCGCCCGGATTGTGCGGCGAACACAGGATCAGCATCTTCTCGTGTCCGGTCAGGCGCGTCTCCCATTCCGCAAAGTCCATCTGCGCCTTGCCGTCCTGCACGGTTAGCGGACATTCCAGCACCTCACGCCCGGCAGCTTTGATGATGCGGGCGAAGGCGTGGTAGACCGGCGTCATCAGGATCACGCTGTCGCCGGGTTCGGTAAAGGCGTGGACACACAGCCCGGTGCCGTTGACCAGCCCGTGGGTGGTGAAGATCCATTCGGGTGCCACCTCCCAGTCGTGGCGGGTGCGCATCCACCAGCGGATCGCGTCCAGATACGCCCGGTCATCGCCGAAATAACCATAGACGCCATGCGCCAGCATCGCCTCCAACGCCTGCTGGACGACTTGCGGCGGGCGGAACTCCATGTCGGCCACCCACATCGCAAGGCCTTCGACCGGCGAGAGGCCGTAAAGGGCTTCCATCGTGTCCCACTTGCTGCAATGGGTGCCGGCGCGCAGGATCGGGGTGTCAAAAGTCATGGTATCAGTTCCGTGGTCAGGGATTTTCATCCGATTATATGATTGTTATCGGGAAGTCATCCCAATTTACTGTACTAGTTCGCTACATTGTTCTGATCTGATCGGAACCTATGGTAATTTGTCCTTTCTGACACTCAATCCCGCCTTCCTTCGTCCCGCTTCGGCTTTCTCTTGCCATACCAGCTGGGCTTTCGTAAATCACGAGGCCATGATCCGCCCCATTCTTATCCATCCTGATCCTCGCCTCAAGAAGCTCTGCGAGCCGGTGGCAGAAATCACGCCCGAGCTGCGGCAGCTTGCGGCTGATATGCTGGAAACCATGTATGACGCGCCGGGCGTCGGGCTTGCGGCGCCGCAGGTTGGGGTGCTGAAGCGGCTGATCGTGATGGACTGCATCAAGGACGGTCCCGCCCAACCGATGGCGCTGTTCAATCCGGTGGTCACCTGGGCGTCCGAGGACCTTTCGACCTACGAGGAAGGCTGCCTGTCGATCCCCGAGCAGTATGCCGATGTAAACCGACCTGCCGAAGTGATCGTTCGCTGGACCGATGTTGACGGGGCCACACAGGAACGGCAATTCTCCGGGCTTTGGTCCACTTGTGTCCAGCACGAGATCGACCATCTGGATGGCAAGCTGTTTATCGACTATCTGGGCCCTCTCAAGCGCCAGATGATCACCCGCAAGATGACCAAGCTGAAGCGCGAGCGCGCGCGGGAATGACCGTGCGCCGCTGTGTCCCATGGCCCGACCCGGTGCTGCGCAAGCCTGCGTCCGATGTGGTCGCGATCACCGATGACATCCGCGCCCTTTGGACTGACATGATCGACACCATGGACGCGATGCCCGGCTATGGGCTGGCGGCGGTGCAGATCGGGGTGCCGTTGCGGCTGGCTGTGGTCGATTGTTCGGACGCGCGCAGGCAGGCGGTGCGGATGGCGAACCCCGAGGTGCTGCATGCCAGCGGCCAGTTCCTTGAGCATGACGAAGCCTCGCCGAACTTGCCCGGCGTGTCGGCGGTGATCCGGCGGCCAAGGGCGGTGACAGTGCGGTTTCTGAACGCCGAGGGAGTGGTTGAAGACCGCGATTTCGTCGGCCTTTGGGCGACCAGCGTGCAGCATCAGATCGACCATCTGGCGGGAAGGATGTATTTCGATCACCTGTCGCCATTGAAGCGAAAGATGCTGATTGCCAAGGCAGACAAGCTGAGGCGTGCGAAATGAAAATCATTTTCATGGGAACGCCGGACTTCTCGGTTCCCGCGCTGGATGCGCTGCACCAAATACATGAAATTGTTGCAGTATATTGCCAACCTCCCCGTCCGGCGGGGCGCGGCAAGGCGGACCGACCCAGCCCGGTTCAGGCCCGTGCCCAGGCGCTTGGTTTGCCGGTGCTGCACCCGGTTTCGCTGCGCAGCGAAACTGGAGCGAAAGCGTTTGCAGACCACGGGGCCGATGTCGCGGTTGTGGTGGCTTACGGCCTGATCCTGCCGAAAGCCGTGCTGGACGCGCCGCGTCTGGGATGCCTGAATATCCATGCTTCCTTACTGCCGCGCTGGCGCGGGGCGGCACCGATTCACCGGGCAATCATGGCGGGCGACGTGGAAACCGGGGTTTGCATCATGCAGATGGAGTCTGGCCTTGATACCGGTCCGGTCCTTCTGCGTGAAAGCCTTGTCATCGCACCCGAGGAAACCACGGCAGTTCTGCATGACCGGTTAAGTGCGCTTGGTGCCCGGTTGATCATCACGGCCCTGACGCGATTGCCAGACCTGATGCCCGAACCGCAGTCCGCCGAAGGCGTCACCTATGCCGCCAAGATCGACAAGGCCGAGGCGCGGGTGGATTTCACTCGTCCTGCTGCCTTCGTGGATCGCCTGATTCGGGGGCTGTCGCCGTTTCCTGGTGCCTGGATCGAGGTTGGCGGTGAGCGGGTAAAACTTCTCCGGTCTCGGCTGGCAAGCGGACATGGCCTGCCGGGGCAGGCCCTGAATGGGTTTGTCCTGGCCTGCGGCGAGGGCGCCGTCGAGGTGATCGAGGCGCAGCGCGAGGGCAAGCGACCGATGCCCGCGGCCGAGGTGCTAAGGGGGCTGGTGCTGCCGGACCGGTTATAGGCCGATCAACGCCCGAAATCGGAACGAGGTGTTGAAAACCTTGCCTTGTGGCTGGTGCAGGGTCTGGACCGTCCCCATATGCCCTGAAGCATCAGGGAGGGGCACCATGCCGCTTATCGCACTTTTGATCGTGGGCATCGCCGTCGGGTTCCTTGCGACGCGGTTGCTGAAGGTCGATCTGGACACGCCGACAACCATCGCGCTGGGAGTTCTAGGGGCGTTGATCGGCGGCCTGACCCTGCGCGCGCTGGTGATGATGGCCGGGATCGGGGCGGGGTTTGTCGGCGCGCTTTTGGGGGCTATCCTGCTGATCTGGGTCTGGAAAACCTGGTTCAGGTAAGCCGCTTCAGCACATCCTTCAGCTTGAAGGCGGCGTCCCCGGCCGGTGCCCAAAGCGCCTGACCCTGCCATGCGGCAAACAACAGCGCGGCGGTTTCCTTTGCCTTTTGTCCGGCCCCAAGCCGCAGCCCAAGCGCGGATTCCACGGTCGCGCGCCAGACGGCAGCCCGCTGGGCAAGGTCGGGGTCCCGCATGTCCAGTAGCAAAAGCGAAGGGTCGACCGGGCCGATGGATTTGAAAAGTGCCAGCGGGCCTTTGTCTGCACCGGTGGCGATGGCCACAGAGGTGCGGGCGTCGAGCGCATCCCATGCCGCCAGCCGTGCCGCGCGGACCATGCCGTCACGGCTGCCAAAGCGCTGCACCAGTGTCGGCGGGGCAAGGCCGACCGCCGCGCTGACGGTTCCGAAGGACACTGCCTTGTCGCCGCCTTGCGACAAAAGCCGCAAGATGGCGGCGAAGATCCGGTCGTCGGGAATGGTGCGGGTGCGTGGCATGGTGCAAGGTTAAGCGAATTTGCGTTCACATTGCAAGTCAGCGTTTCGGCGCACCGGGGCTGGGCGGTTGCGATCTGTAGACCGGCAGACGCCAGCCAAGGGCGATGCTGCCAGCGCGAAGCGTGAAGACCGCAGCGGCGCAAACCAGCAGCGACAATCCCTGTCCAAACCCGGCAAGCCCGGCGATCACCGCGCCCAGGGACCCGGCCAAGGCGCAGGTTGCGTAAAGCTCGCCCTGTTTCAGGACCAGTGGCACTTCGTTGCAGACCACGTCGCGCAGAAGGCCGCCCATGCAGCCGGTGATCATTCCCATGACCAGAACGATGGGCCAGCCTTGCCCGTCGGCCAAAGCCACGGCGACACCGGCAGGAACAGCAACGGCAAGCGCTGCAGCGTCGAACCACAACAGCGCCCGGTAACGGCTTTCCAAGAGATGGGCGGTAAAGAAGACCAGCACGGCGACCAGGGTTGCGACTGCCAGAACCAGCGGATCGGCGACCCAGAACACCTCGCGGTTCAGGATCGTGTCACGCAGGGTGCCGCCGCCAACGGCGGTCAGGCAGGCGATGAAGGCAAAGCCGACGATGTCCAGTTGCGAGCGGCTGGCGGCCAGTGCCCCGGTCAGCGCAAAGACCAGCACCGAGGCATAGTCCAAGCCGTCGACGAGGGTAAAGGTCACGGCGCGACCTTGAACGGGGCCATCCCCGCACGGGCAAGTTCGTCAGCGCGTTCGTTTTCGGCATGGCCTGCGTGGCCCTTGATCCAGCGCCAGGTTACCTTGTGCTGTGCTTGTGCTGCGTCAAGCCTTTGCCAAAGTTCGACATTCTTGACAGGGGGTCCGCCCGCCGTGCGCCAGCCCTTGCGCTTCCATCCACTGATCCATTCCGTAATGCCGTTTTTCACATAGGCGCTGTCGGTAACGATGGTGATCTCGCTTGACCGCGCCAAAGCCTCAAGCGCGGAAATCGCGGCCATCAGTTCCATCCGATTGTTGGTGGTCATCGCCTCACCGCCCTGCAGGGTGCGTTCCTTGACCACCGCGCCGCCGTCGCGGGCCAGCATCAGCACGCCCCAGCCACCGGGGCCGGGGTTTCCCGAACAGGCACCATCAGTATAGGCGAAAAGCTCGGTCATGGTCAGGTGACAACCGGGATGGCAAGACAGGCGACGACGACCAGCGTCAGCGGCAGGCGCAAACGGAGCCACCAGCGGGGAGCAAGGCCCTGCGCGGCGAAACTGGCGTCCAAAGCGAACAGGCCCAGAAACCCGGCGCAAAGGTAGATCGACGAATTGGTCGTGGCATCGCTGACCATCACGAACACCCAAAGCGCCGGAATCGTCGACAGCGCATAGGGGAGGGCTCCAGCCTCGGCGCGGGCGGCAAATCCCCACAATGCGCCGGACATGAAGGCAAGGATCACCGTGCCATAGGTCAGCCCGACATAGGCCCCGATGAACATCGGCGGCAGAAAGCCACCCGCCCAACCGGCAAGTGGCATCGAAAGGTGGGTCGCTGCAGACCACAGAAACGGGATCAGCCCGGCAAGGCCAAGCGCAAGGGCAGCGGGGGGAATGCGACGGTCATCGGTCATGCGCAGGTTTTATCCGGGCTGGGGTGTCAAGACCAGAGACCGCGTCAGTTCGGGTGCATGAAACGGTCGAATTTGTCCGGTATGGCGGCGGCAACCGCGCTTAACACCGCGTTCACCCGGCTGGCGTCCGCTTCGGCTGGTTCCGACATCAGCTTGATTTCCTGCCCGTCAAGGAAGACCGAGCCCCAGGCACCGCCGCCCCCGACCATCAGGTCTTCGCTTTCAGCGGCAGGTTTTTCGGCCAGACCGCTGGCAAGGGCCGCCGCGCGGATCGCCTCGATCGCGTCGGGCGTTGCCTTGCCGCGCCGGGTCTTGCAGCCGGGGCCGTCGGTTTCATAGCCCTTGCAATGGCGCACTTCCATTTTGCCATTTGCATGGATCACGACGTAGTTGTCCCAGGCATATTCCGGCGGCAGGCTGCCGTTGTGGGTGCCATAGGTGGCCACAACGGGGCTGTCCTCGGCCAAAGCGGCAAAGGGCAGAGCGGCAAGTGTCAGGGCAAGCAGCAGCTTCTTCATTCAGACAGCTTTCAAACGAGAGTTGCGGGTTCGCGCAAGATACGGGGGACCTTGAATTCGATATCCTCAATAGCGGTTTCCACTTTCACCACCGTCACGGAATGGCGGGCGCGGAAGGCGTCAAGCACTTCGTCGACCAGAACCTCGGGCGCGCTGGCCCCGGCGGTAAGGCCAATCGACGATACACCCTGCAGCGCGCGCCAGTCGATGTCGCCCGCACGCTGGATCAGCATGGAGTATGGGCACCCAGCCGCCTGACCAACCTCGACCAACCGGCGTGAGTTCGACGAGTTCGGCGCGCCGATCACCAGCAGGGCCTGAATGGCTGGGGCCATCGCCTTGACGGCGGCCTGGCGGTTGGTGGTGGCATAGCAGATGTCATCATGCGCAGGTGCAAGGATCGCGGGAAAGCGGGCTTTCAGCGCGGCGGCGATTTCGGCGGTGTCATCGACGGAAAGCGTGGTCTGGGTGATGAAGGCCAGCTTTTCCGGATCGCGGACCTGCAGGCGGGCCACATCGGCAACCGTTTCGACCAAAAGCACCTCGCCTGCCGGAAGCTGGCCCATCGTGCCGACGGTTTCGGCATGACCTGCATGGCCGATATAGATCATCTGAGTGCCGGCCTCGTGGTGGCGGGCGGCCTCGTTGTGGACCTTGGTCACCAGGGGGCAGGTCGCATCGACGGCGATCATGTTGCGGCCTGCGGCTTCCTCGGGCACGGATTTCGGGACACCGTGGGCAGAGAACACCACCGGGCGATCGTCGGGGCATTCGGACAGCTCCTCGACAAAGATCGCGCCCTGCTCGCGCAGCGCATCGACGACGAATTTGTTGTGGACGATCTCGTGCCGAACGTAGACCGGGGCACCCCATTTCTGGATCGCCAACTCGACAATCTTGATGGCGCGGTCGACACCGGCGCAAAAGCCGCGCGGGGCGGCAAGGTGGATGGTCAGGGGGGGCAGGTCTTGGGCGGGCATATCGGGCATGGCACACTTCGCTTGTTGCCACAGACTTAGGCGCTGGGTTGGCCCTCGTCCAGTCCGGTTGCGCTTACGCCCCGAAAGCCGCAGCACCAAGCCAGCCAAGGGCGGCATAACGCCCGGTCTTGGCCAGTGCGGTCAGGGTAAGGAACAGCGGAAACGGCACCTTCAGCACGCCGGACAAGGCGACGATCAGATCGCCTCCCGGGAGCCAGGACAGCAAAAGCGCCCAGACCCCCCAGCGGACATGCCAGGCCTCGGCCCTGGTCATCTGCAAGGGGGACAGTGGAAACCAGCGGTGGTTTCGCTGGTCGGCAAGCCAGCGGCCCAGAGCATAGGTGACGCAAGAGCCAAGCGTGTTGCCGACCGAGGCCACTAACACCAAAACCCACGGCGACCAGCCGCCCAGCAGCAGCCCAATGAATACCACTTCCGACTGGAACGGTACAGGCGAGGCGGCAAGGAATGCCGCAAGAAACAGACCGGAAAGCGCGATCATCGCCGGGACGCCTTTGCCCCGGCCATGACCTCAGCGCCGTTCAATTGCCCTCGGCCGGAGCCTCATCCGTCATTGGTCGCGGTTCGCGGGGCGGACGGCCGATAACGTCGCGGAGTTCATCCAACTCGATGAAATTGTCGGCCTGACGCCGCAGCTCATCGGCAATCATCGGCGGCTGGCTGCGGATCGTCGAGACGACCGACACCCTGACGCCCTGACGCTGCAGGCTTTCGACCAGCGGCCGGAAGTCGCCGTCGCCCGAGAAGATCACGACATGGTCGACCCGCGGCGCAAGCTCCATCGCATCGACGCAAAGTTCGATGTCCATGTTGCCCTTCACCTTCCGCCGTCCCTGGCTGTCGGTGTACTCCTTGGCGGGCTTGGTGCGCATGGTAAAGCCATTGTAGTGCAGCCAGTCCACGAGCGGCCGGATCGGCGAATATTCGTCGTTCTCCAGCAGGGCGGTATAGTAGAACGCCCGCAGCATCTTGCCACGACGGATGAATTCCATCCGCAACAGCTTGTAGTCGATGTCGAACCCAAGCGCCTTTGCGGCGGCATAAAGATTAGACCCATCGATGAACAGCGCCAGCCGTTCGTCCTTGTAAAACATTATGTGTCCCCTCAAAGTCGCACAGGAAAAACCTCGCGTGTCAAAAAAACACGTCCGAGAGAGGCGTCCGGCGACCAACCAGCGGTTAATATCAGTCGAATATCGTCGCCAACAAGGGAACTGTAGGAAAATAATCGTGCTGCAGGGAAAAACGTCCCCGGTTTTGATTGCTTTCGGCGCAAACCTGCCGTTCGAAGGCCAGCCACCGGCGGAAACTCTTGGTCTAGCGGTCAAAGCGCTTTCAGAGGAAGACGTTTCCCTACTTGCAGTTAGCCGGTTTTTTGCCACTCCCTGCTTTCCGGCGGGGGCTGGAGCAGACTATGTGAACGCAGCGGCGGTGCTGGAGTGTTGCCAGTCGGTTGACCCTGCATCACTTTTGACCCGCCTTCATGCGATAGAGGCCCGGTTTGGCCGCGAACGGCTGCAGCGCTGGGGAATGCGGACGCTGGATATCGACCTTCTGGCCTTTGGTGATTCGGTCTTGCCCGACCGCGAAACGCACGACCACTGGCGAAATCTGCCGTCCGACGCGCAGGCTGGCCAAGCCCCCGACCAGTTGATCCTGCCGCATCCAAGATTGCAGGACCGGGCCTTCGTTCTGGTCCCACTTGCGGATGTAGCGCCTGATTGGGTGCATCCGACCAGCGGCCTGACGGTCCGCCAGATGCTGGACGCGCTGCCCCAGGCAGACCGCGACGCGGTGAAACCGCTGTGAATTCCACCGCTTTGCCCACCGGTCTTTTGCGGCTTGTCAACCTATTGCGACCAGCTTAGATAGGCCTCTTCCTGCGAAACCTCCCGATTGGAGCTGCCCATGGCCCGCGTTACGGTCGAAGATTGCGTTGACAAGGTTCCGAACCGGTTCGAACTGGTGATGCTGGCGGCCCATCGGGCCCGCGAAATCCAGTCCGGCTCGCCGATCACCGTTGATCGCGACAATGACAAGAACCCGGTCGTGTCCCTGCGCGAAATCGCGGATGAGACTCAGTCGGCTGACGCCCTTCGTGAGCGGATGATCGAAAGCCACCAGACCCAGATCGAGGTGGACGAACCCGAAGAAGACCAGATGGCGCTTCTTATGGGCGGTGAGATGGATCGCCCGATGGTCGATGACATGTCGGAAGAAAAGCTTCTGCGCGCATTGATGGAAGCTCAGGGCGAACTTTAACGCCTGAAGTGGCCCGCGAAGGGGCGCGGTGATGATCGACGTCGAAGACCTCATCGCCCTGGTTCGCAACTATAACCCGCGCTGCAATGCCGATCTGATCCGTCTGGCTTATGGCTACGGCATGAAGATGCACGACGGCCAGATGCGCAAGTCGGGCGAGCCGTATTTTACCCATCCTGTCGCCGTGGCCGCGATCCTGACCGAACAGCGGCTGGATGATGCGACGATCATCACCGCCCTGCTGCACGACACGATCGAGGATACGCGGTCCACCTATGGCGATCTGGTGTCGATGTTCGGCGACGAGGTGGCCGAACTGGTCGACGGCGTCACCAAGCTGACCAAGCTGCAGTTGTCATCGACCGAAAGTCAGCAGGCGGAAAACTTCCGCAAGCTGTTCATGGCGATGTCAAAGGACCTGCGGGTCATTCTGGTCAAGTTGGGCGACCGGCTGCACAACATGCGCACGATCAAAAGCATGTCGCCGGAAAAGCAGGCCCAGAAGGCCCGCGAGACGATGGAAATTTTCGCTCCGCTTGCTGGCCGGATGGGCATGCAGTGGATGCGCGAGGAATTGGAGGATCTGTCCTTCAAGGTCCTGAACCCCGAGGCGCGCAACTCGATCATGCGGCGCTTTCTGACCCTGCAGCGCGAGACGGGGGACGTGGTCCACAAGATCACCGGCGACATCCGGCACGAACTTGAAAAGGCGCAGATCGAGGCGGACGTCTTTGGCCGCGCGAAAAAACCCTATTCGATCTGGCGCAAGATGCAGGAAAAGGATCTGGCATTCAGCAGCCTGTCCGACATCTATGGCTTTCGCGTCATCTGCGGGTCGGTTGCCGACTGCTACCGCATCCTGGGTGTGATCCACCAACGCTGGCGGGCGGTGCCGGGGCGGTTCAAGGACTATCTCAGCCAGCCGAAGAACAACGGCTACCGGTCGATTCACACCACGGTTTCAGGCCGCGATGGCAAACGGGTCGAAGTGCAGATCCGCACCCGCGAAATGCACGAGGTCGCCGAAGCCGGGGTCGCAGCACACTGGTCTTACCGCGAAGGCGTGCGGGCGAAGAACCCCTTTGCCGTCGATCCCGCCAAGTGGATCACCAGTGTCACCGAACGGCTGGACGAAGAAGACCACGACGAGTTTCTGGAAAACGTCAAGCTTGAGATGTATTCCGATCAGGTCTTCTGCTTCACGCCCAAGGGCGACGTGGTCCAGTTGCCGCGCGGGGCGACGCCCTTGGACTATGCCTATTCGATCCATACCCGGATCGGAAACTCTTGCGTTTCGGCCAAGATCGACGGCATCCGGGTGCCCTTGTGGACCCGGCTGAAGAACGGCCAGTCGGTCGAGATCATCACCGCCGAAGGCCAGCGCCCGCAGGCAAGCTGGATCGACATAGTGACCACGGGCCGCGCCAAGGCCGCGATCCGGCGGAGTTTGCGGGAAGAAGACAAGGGCCGGTTTGTCAAACTTGGCCAGGAACTTGCCCGTGCGGCCTTTGACCATGTCGGCAAAAAGGCCAGCGACAAGGCATTGCGCACGGCCGCCAAGATGCTGGGCCTTGCCGACGAAACCGATCTTCTTGCCCGGCTTGGGTCGGCCGAATTGCCCGCCCGCCGCGTCGTCGAAACGTTGTATCCTGAACTTGCCCTTGCCGTCTCGGATGAGGTTGACGCCAAACAGCCGGTCGTGGGCCTGACCGCCGACCAAAGCTTTCGCCGCGCCCAATGCTGCCAGCCGGTGCCGGGCGAACGCATTGTCGGCATCACCTATCGCGGTCTGGGCGTGGTGGTTCACGCGATTGACTGCCCGGCACTGGAAGAGCTTGAGGACCAGCCGGCGCGGTGGATCGACCTGCATTGGCAATCCGGGCGGCATTCCCCGGTCTTTACCATCAGCCTTGATGTCACGATCTCGAACGATTCCGGCGTGCTGGGTCGCATCTGCACCTTGATCGGCGAGCAGAAGGCAAATATCTCCGACCTCAAGTTCACCGACCGTAAGCCCGATTTCTATCGCCTTATCATTGATGTGGACTTGCGCGACGTCGAACATCTGCACAAGGTCATGACCGCGCTTGAAGCCGAGACGGATGTGGCGCAGATCTCGCGGCATCGCGATTTGACACGACGGCCTCAGGGCAGAACAACAAGCCCATAGGGTCGGGCAGAGAGGCAGGACGTGGTCTTCAAGCGCAGGAAACCGTTGGGCTGGGGCGCGTGGCTGCGCGAACAGGTCTACCCGCGCGCGGGCTTCAAGCGGTCGATCCGCTATGTGGTCTACCGCATGCGCCGGTTGCCGGACCAGCCGCATCGCGTGGCGCGCGGGGTCTTTGCCGGATCGCTGATCGGGTTTCTGCCCTTGCCGGGCCTGCAATTCCTTGCGGCCTGGGGTGCTGCACGTCTGGCGCGTGGCAACGTGCTGGCGGCGCTGCTTGCGACCTTCAACACCAATCCGGTCACGACTCCCTTTTTCGCCGTGCTGGCGATGACCTTGGGGCACTGGATACTGGGAATCGAGAAACCGCTAAGCTGGGAATACATCCGCGATGCGACCGAAACCGCTGGGATTGATCTGTGGTTCAATGTGAAGGCGGTCTTTACTCCCGCCGTTGCCCGGTGGGACGGGCTGGCCCAGTTCTGGAATGAAATCTACTGGCCCTATTTCATCGGCGCGCTTGGCCCGGGTATTCTTCTCAGTGCGATCGGATACTATGTGACGATCCCGCTGGTCGAAGCCTATCAGAAGGCTCGCGCTGCAACTGCGGGTGAGCGTGCCGAACGTCGCGGCAGGATGCGCGCGAAACTGGCTGAAGCGGCGGCCAAGCTTAAGCGCCGCGCTGATCGTGGTGCTGACGAGGCTGATGACGACGGCCCCAGAAGCTCATAGATTGGTACCAAAACAGCATGAGGCCAATATGAAGCAACCGATGCGCCAGACCGGCGAAAAGCTGCGGCTTGGGGTCAACATCGACCATGTGGCAACGGTTCGCAACGCGCGGGGCGCCGCCTGGCCCGACCCGCTGCGCGCTGCCCTTCTGGCCGAATCGGCTGGGGCGGACGGCATCACCGCGCATCTGCGCGAAGACCGCCGCCACATCCGCGACGGCGACATCGACGCGTTGATGGCGGCCCTGACCATGCCGCTGAACTTTGAATGTGCGGCGACGGGAGAGATGCAGGCCATTGCGCTGCGCCACCGACCGCATGCCGTCTGCCTTGTCCCCGAAAAGCGCGAAGAGCGCACGACCGAGGGGGGCCTTGACGTGGCCTCTGACCAGAACCGTCTGACCGACTACATTACCCCCCTGCGTGAGGCGGGCTGCCGCGTCAGCATGTTCATCAGCCATGACGCCCGTCAGATCGAAGCTTCGGCCCGGATTGGGGCTGCCGTGGTGGAACTGCATACCGGGCTTTATTCGGAACTGCTGGCCGACGGGGATGAGGGTCTGGCCGCGCGGGAGCTGGCGGCGTTGCGGGCCGGGGCAAAGCTTGCGGCCAGCCTTGGGCTGGAGGTCCATGCCGGGCACGGCCTCACATTTGACAACGTCGAAGCAATCGCGGCGATCCCGGAAGTGGTCGAACTGAATATCGGGCATTTCCTGATCGGCGAGGCGATTTTCCGCGGCCTTGGCCCTG
>CAIXBE010000086.1 GCA_903917595.1 uncultured Rhodobacterales bacterium | reverse complement strand
GCCAATCACAATCGACACCATCATCACGGCCATGCTCAACCGGTGGCCCGCCACGAAATCCCCACCCCCGGACAGGCTCATGAAGCCCGCGTTGGTAAAGCTTGCCCCAGCCAGAAATACTCCATGCCAAAGCGCATCGGCGCCCGGCAGTCCGGCCATCAACAACTGAACCGTCAAGACGCTGGCGGCAAACACTTCCACCACCGCCGCCACCAGAAACACAAAGGCCAGAACCGACTTCACATCTCCCGGCGCAATCCCCTTCGCCTCGGCCTGTACAATCAACTGCCGGGTCAGCCCCATCTTGCGGCTGACCACCATCCCCAGCAACGTCGCGGCCGACATGATCCCGAACCCGCCTATATGAAACAGGACATAAATCACCCCTTGGCCAAAACCCGACCAATAGGTCGCGGTATCCACCGTGCTCAGCCCGGTCACCGCCGTCGCCGATGTCGCCACGAACAGGGCTGTCAGAAACGGCGCACCCACCCCCTCGGGCCGCGCGAATGGCAGCATCAACGCCAGGGTTCCCACCACGATAACCATCGCAAAGGCCAGCGGCACCAGACGCGCCGGGTTTTTCAGGAAACCCTTCATGAATCCTCCGCTTTTTTAACCAGACCTACCATCCCCACCGCATAAACGCGAGGCGCCGTGACCCCCAACCATTGCCCCAACTTCGATCCAATGCTAGATGCACCCCAAATTCATAAGGTATGAGAAACGAACATGGACTATATCGTCAAAGATATCGCGCTGGCCGCATTTGGCCGCAAGGAACTGGTGATCGCTGAAACCGAAATGCCCGGCCTGATGGCCTGCCGTGAGGAGTTTGGCGTATCAAAGCCCCTGAAGGGCGCCCGCATTGTCGGCTCCTTGCACATGACGATCCAGACCGCCGCGTTGATCGAGACGCTGACCGCCCTCGGTGCCGACGTGCGCTGGGCGTCCTGCAACATTTTCTCGACCCAAGATCACGCCGCCGCCGCCATCGCCGCTGCCGGTGTGCCGGTGTTCGCGGTCAAGGGCCAGACCCTGACCGAGCATTGGGATTACCTCGACCGCTCCTTCATGTTCCCCGAAGGCGCCAACATGATCCTCGATGATGGCGGTGATGCGACCCTTTACGTCCTTCTTGGCGCCCGTGCCGAAGCTGGCGAAGAGATCATCCCCGTTCCCCAGTCCGAGGAAGAAGAGGTGATCAAGCTTCAGATCGCCAAGCGCATGAAGGAAACCCCCGGTTTCTTCACCCGCACCAAGGCGGCCATCAAGGGCGTGTCCGAGGAAACCACCACGGGCGTTCACCGTCTGTATGATCTGCACAAGAACGGCCAACTGCCCTTCCCCGCGATCAACGTGAATGACTCGGTCACCAAGTCCAAGTTCGACAACAAATACGGCTGCAAGGAATCGCTGGTTGACGGCATCCGCCGCGCCACCGACACCATGATGGCCGGCAAGGTCGCCGTGGTCTGCGGTTATGGCGACGTGGGCAAAGGCTCCGCCGCCTCTCTGCGCGGCGCAGGCGCCCGCGTGAAGGTCACCGAGGTGGACCCGATCTGCGCCCTGCAGGCCGCGATGGACGGTTATGAGGTCACCCTGCTGGAAGACGAAGTCGCCAGCGCTGACATCTTCATCACCACCACCGGCAACCGCGACGTCATCCGCATCGAACACATGC
>CAIXBE010000085.1 GCA_903917595.1 uncultured Rhodobacterales bacterium | reverse complement strand
TCGTCGGCAGCGGGTTCTTCGTAGTATTCGTCGGCGGCAGGTTCCTCGTAATACTCGTCGGCAGCGGGTTCTTCGTAGTATTCGTCGGCGGCAGGTTCCTCGTAATACTCGTCGGCAGCAGGTTCTTCGTAGTATTCGTCGGCTACAGGTTCTTCGGCATAGTCCGAACCGTCATCGACATAGCCGTCGTCGACCGAACCGTCATCGACATATCCGTCATCGACATAGCCTTCGTCGTAGCCTTCCTGTTCGGCGTCCAGATAGCCGTAGGCTTCCGCGTCCTCATAGCTCAGGCCGGTTTCCGGGTCATAGTCCTGGTCGTCGTAATAGACCTCGGTCGACTCGTATTCGGCGTAGAATTCGTCCGAGTTGACGTATTCATCGACTTCCGAGATGTAATAGTCGTCGTATCCCCAATCATAGCCGGTGGCGCTGTCGTCGTACCAGAAGACCGTGTCGTCGCTGTTGTACGAGGTGATATAGACATCGGTGTAGATCACCTGGTCGATGTAGATCACCGAGTAATCATAGACCTCGTAGAAGTCGTCGTAATAGCTGTCGCAGAAGTCGTAATAGTAAAACCCGCCGCCGGTGTAGTAATAGCCGTCGTCGCCGCGATAGCCCTTGCCGCGCTTGCCCTTCGACTTGGCCCCGCCGGTGTTGTAGGCCCGCCACTTCGACACGTCCTCGATGGCGACCGGCTTGATATAGTCGTCGTTGGTCAGGTAGATGATCGTCTTCTTGGCCCGGTTTTTCCAGGTGCCGTCGAAGAAGAAATAGTTGCTGTCGTCGTTCAGCCCGTAGCGGATCATGCTGTCAAGATCGACCGGACGGCGGATGACCTTGTCGTTCAGCTCGGTGATGACCTCGCCGGGTTCCAGGCCATAAAGTTCGCCCACGCCACCCGGATCGACCGACACGACGACCACGCCTGCGGCCTTCTTGCCCAGCTTGAATTCCTTGCGGACCTCGGCGGTGATCGGCAACAAAACCGCGTCCAGCGACGGCGAGACATAGGGCTTCGGCAGGCCCTTTTCGGCCAGCGCCGCCCCGGCGGGGGCAAAGGCCGCAATGATCGACAGGGCCGAGGCCAGGATCAAGCCGCGCAGCGTCCGGTGCGACCGTCGCGTTGGCGGGGGCAGGGCAGGGATGAATGGCCGCATGCAGTTTCCTTGTCTTGTGTGCTTGCCCGCACCATACGGGCGTCTGTTGGGTCCGGTTCGACCTTAGCGGGACATTACCTGCCCCCGCAGCGGTTTGCCGAGTGAATTATCCTGTTAGATTTCGATATGACGTCGCGATCTGACTCGGGGCAAGTTGCCGATCCAATGCGGAGTTTTTGCGGCAATTCCCGGATGAATTTCGCACAATCGGGCGCAACCGACGAAATGCTATGGGCCGCCCTTCGGGGGAAGGGCGGCCCAGATTTTCAGATCGTTGTAAGGGCCAGGTCAGAAGCCCGACTTGATCATCTCGAATTCCTCGATCATCCGGTCGCGCAGCTCCGTCGTCGGCGGGCTTTGCACGAAAAGCGTGGTGGTGATCGGGTCGATATGCGCCGCCACCAGCGCTTCGGGCGCGATCGTGGCCATCGCCGCATCATTGGCCAGCGCATAGCCGATCGCGTCCAGCAAAGGCTGGGCCGAGGAATGGGCCAGAAGCGAGTTGATGTGGTCATAGACCTTGTCTTCGGACCCGGCACTGTCCTTGACGTTGACAAAGCCACAGTACCAGGTGGCCGCGCCCTCGGCTGCTGCCCGGTTGAACCCGACGGGGAAGTTTTCCGCCTGCAGGATCGCGACCGGGTCATTCCACGACCAGGCCACCTGCACCTCGCCCGAGGCCATCAGCTGCGACAGTTCCGACGGATCGGCCCAATAGGCGCGGACGTTCGGATGCACGGCGCGCAGCCAGTCGGCGGCGGCCTGGAACTGCTCGTCCGTCACGTTGTCCCAATTTGGCACGCCTGTCGCCATGAAGGCCAGCGACCAGACGTCATCGGTGTTGTCCGGCAGGGCGATGCGGCCGGCATATTTCTCATTGGTGAAAACCTGAACCGAGGCCACGTCTTCGGCAGGAACCGTGTCAGAGTTATAGGCGATGGCGGTATAGGCATAGTCGGTCGGGATGAACCAGGTGCCACCCTCATCGGTAAAGGCCTTGGACATCCGTTCCGGGATATTGGCGAATTCCGGGATTTTCGAGGTATCCCAAGGCTCGATCAGGCCCGCGTCGATGTAGCGGGGCACGGCGGCGGCGCAGGGGTGGACGACATCGGCGGAAAAGCCGGACGATACCTTTTGGAATGCCTCGTCATCATCGGCAAAAAAGACAAAG
Organism: uncultured Rhodobacterales bacterium; assembly: GCA_903917595.1. Classification (GTDB taxonomy): domain Bacteria; phylum Pseudomonadota; class Alphaproteobacteria; order Rhodobacterales; family Rhodobacteraceae; genus Tabrizicola; species Tabrizicola rara. The sequence goes on along the minus strand of CAIXBE010000085.1, from coordinate 17,571 downwards.
CTGGGCTTTTGCCCGTGCTTGTCGACATAGGGCTGCAGCATGCCGTCGATTTCCCAACCGGCCCAGTCCAGCACGGTCAGTTCGGAATCCTGGGCCCGGGCTGCAGCGGCAAACGACAGAACCGAGGCAGCGGCAAGCAGAGATAGGGTCTTGGCGGACATGGTGTCTCCTTTGATACGGCGCGTCTGATGCGGCCGTCTTTAGCGAATGTTCAGATATGGGTCGCACCCCCCTCGGGTCGATCCGGTTTGGTGAAAGTGGTCAGCGTTGACGAAAAGGACAAGAAGATTCTGTGTGCCTGACATCTGCAAGATGCACAAATGTGCGCGATGATGTCGGATCGGGCGCTTAATTGCGCGGTGCGCGCCGGCAAGGTCTTGCCTCATCCCGGATGCGGCGCTAAATTTGGAGCGTTGCCGGGGTGAGCCCGGCACTGTCCCGGGGCAAAGACATGCCCGGGTCTGGCTGGAAGACCTGCCGCGAACCGGGAATTTCCCGCCTCGCGCAGGGGTGGTCCGGGGGCGCGGCTTACCATTGGGAGGCCGCCTTGGCGCTTGATCTAGATTTTGTTCGTTCGCAGTTTCCGGCGTTCACTTCGCCTGTCCTGTCCTCGCATGCGTTTTTTGAAAACGCCGGGGGCAGCTATCCCTGCATTCAGGTGGTTGACCGGCTGACCCGGTTTTACCGCGACCGCAAAGTGCAGCCCTATGGTCCCTATCCGGGCGCGCAGGCAGGCGGCGACGAGATGGACGAGGCGCGCACCCGGTTGGCCGCGATGATGGGCGTCGCGCGGGAAGAAGTGTCCTTCGGCCCGTCGACCAGCGCCAATACCTATGTGCTGGCGCAAGCGGTGCGCAAATGGCTGGAAGGGTCGGGTGGCGCCGTGGTGGTGACCAATCAGGACCACGAGGCGAACTCGGGCGTCTGGCGGCGACTGGCCGAAGCCGGGATCGAGATCCGCGAATGGCAGGTTGACCCCGAAACCGGGTCGCTGGAACTGCCGATGCTGAAGGCGCTTCTGGCCGATGGGATGGTGAAACTGGTCTGTTTTCCGCATTGTTCCAACGTCATCGCTGAAATCAACGATGTGGCCGCGATTTGTGCCATGGCCAGCGACGCGGGCGCACGGACGGTGGTCGATGGGGTCAGCTATGCACCGCACGGGTTTCCCGACATCCCGGCTTTGGGCTGCGATGTGTATCTGTTTTCCGCTTACAAAACCTACGGCCCGCATCAGGGGATCATGGTGCTGCGTGAGGCCTTTGGCATGGCATTGCCCGGGCAGGGGCATTACTTCAACCATGACACGCTTTACAAAAGGCACACTCCGGCCGGGCCGGACCATGCCCAGATTGCGGCCTGCGCGGGGATGGCCGACTATATCGACGCGCTTGCAGCGCATCATGGGGTCACTGGTGACGCAGGCGCAAGGAACCGGGGCGTTCATGACCTGATGCGGCTGCAGGAGGTGGCGGTGATCCAGCCCCTGCTGGACTACCTGTCGGCCCGCAACGATGTGCGGCTTCTGGGTCCAAGGTCGGCAGCCTTGCGCGCACCGACGGTGGCGGTGGACCTGCACCGCGCCGCCGAGCCGGTGTCCGAAGAGCTTGGTCGCAACGGCATCGCCTGTTGGGCGGGGGATTTCTATGCCGTGCGACCTCTGACCGCGCTGGGGATTGATCTGGAAAAGGGCGTGCTGCGGCTGTCGGCCGTGCATTATACCAGCGCCGCCGAGGTGGCGCAGTTGATAGCGACGCTGGACCGGGTGCTGTAGGGCCCGTCAAACGGAGCGCGTTCCGCGCGAAGCCCTTTTGTCTCGCGGCTCTGCGTGAAGAACGCAGAGCCACTCGGCGCCTTGGGGCATTTTGCCCCAACATGCCATTGGTTTTTCAAACCAATGGCATTTCCCCTGAGAGTATTTCTGAAAAGAGCAAACGGCCGGTGATCCTTGGATCGCGGCGGAGCGTAGTAGAGTCTTTCGTGAGGCTGCCGAATGTCCGACGCCCCCTTGATCCTGTGGTTTCGCCGCGACCTGCGGCTGGGGGATCATCCCATGCTTGCCGCCGCGGTAGCGACCGGGCGGCCACTGGTCCCGGTGTTCATCCTTGACCCCGAGACCGAAGCCATCGGAGCGGCGGCGAAATGGCGGCTTGGCCTGTCAGTTGCGGCCCAAGCGGCGGCGTTGGCAAAGATCGGGTTGCGCCTGACCTTGCGGCGTGGTCCGGCGCTGGAAGTGTTGCAGGCGTTGGTCGCCGAGACCGAAGCCGATGGGGTCTGGTGGTCGAGGCTGTATGATCCGCAGGCGGTGGCGCGTGACACTGGCGTCAAGGCGGCGCTGAAAGCGGTGGGGGTGGACGCCCGCAGTTTTGCAGGCCATCTGACGCAGGAGCCCTGGACGGTGCAGACCTTGCAGGGCGGGTTCTACCGTGTCTTCACCCCGTTCTGGAAGACGATGCGCGACATGGCGGTCTCCGCCCCCGATCCGGCCCCGACACGGGCGCGGGGCATGGAGGTCTGGCCAACCTCGGAACCGTTGCAGGCCTGGAACCTTGGGGCCGCGATGCACCGGGGGGCGGCGGTTGTTGCCCGGCATCAGACGGTTGGTGAAGACGCCGCCCGCGCGCGTCTTGCGGCGTTCCTTGACGGGCCGCTCGACCAGTATGGCACCACCCGCGATCTGCCTGGGGTCGCGGGCACCTCGCGGTTGTCGGAAAATCTGACCTATGGCGAAATCGGCATTCGCGAGGTCTGGCATGCGGCATTGCGCGCGCGCGATGAGGGCAGCGCCGGGGCCGAAGGGTTCCTGCGCGAACTGGGTTGGCGTGCGTTCAGCTATCATTTGATCCACCACACCCCGACCATCTCCAATCAGAACTGGCGCGAAGGGTGGGACGACTTTCCCTGGCGCGGTGACACCCCGGATGCCGAACGCTGGCGGCGCGGCATGACCGGCGAGCCCTTTGTCGATGTCGCCATGCGCGAGATGTATGTCACCGGCACCATGCACAACCGCGCCCGGATGATCGCGGCCAGCTATTTGACCAAGCATCTGATGACCCATTGGCGGGTCGGGCTGGACTGGTTCGCCGACTGCCTGACCGACTGGGACCCGGCGGCAAATGCGATGGGTTGGCAATGGGTTGCAGGCTGCGGTCCTGACGCAGCCCCCTACTTCCGGGTTTTCAATCCCGCCGGGCAGGCGGACCGCTTCGATCCCGACCAACATTATCGCCGCCGGTTTCTGGCGGAAGGTCAGGCGAACCCCGGGCCCGATGCGGTCGGTTTTTTCGATGCGGTGCCCCGGTCGTGGGGCCTTCGACCCGGACAGCCATACCCGGCCCCTGTCATTGACCTTGCTGACGGACGCCAGAGGGCACTTTTCGCCTATGCGGCAAGAAAGGCATAGGTCTTGAACCGGAAGGACGGTAGCATCGGGCCATAAGGGACTGTCAATCCGCATTGACTTGGGCTTTGGCACGCCTTTGACTTGGAATCGGGGGCGCCATCTGCCCTCTTGCACAGGTGCATCTCAAAGTGGAAACTGCAGCAGGATGCAAATCACCTTTCAACTTGCGACCTGAGGGGCAAACGCATGCCAACTTCAATGCCGACTGCAGCGAAAGCCACGGGCGCAGCCACTTTCGCAATCGTCGGATTGTTGATTGCCAACGCTTATGTGCCGGGCATGCCTGACGCGGGCGCCGCAGGAAGCATCCGCGAATTCTCTGGCGTGATTGGTGCCTTTGTTGGCTGGGGTGTGATGGGACATTCGGTTGGCAACAGATACATCGATTCCATCGGCTATGGCTGGAAAACCGTCGTGGTCCTGGTGTTTGTCGCGACAATGCTCTTTTCGATCTATGAAATGCTGCTGCAGTCGACGCGAATGGTTTATGATGGCCCGATTGATGCCATCCTGGACATTTTCCTGCGCATGTTTGACCGCGCCTTGGGACTGCTTTCTTTCCCCGTGATGACGGTCATGATTTTGGGCGGGGGGGTGGCGGGCCTCTTTACCGAAGCTGCGAGCAGGCGTTGGCCCTGAGATGGGCTTGGTGACGGTGACAGGTGCGGTCGGAATGCAGGCCATCGTGCTGGGAGCAGACGCGGCACCAGAGCGGGTCCGTTTCTATGCCGAAACCTTGCAGATCGAGCCAGTCACCGACGGGACGCGGCACAGGTTCGATCTTGGTCCGGGCGGGCCAGAGGCCGAAGCGCTGGCAGAACTTGTGATGCAGGCGCATGGCGCGTTTTCAGCGGCGGAGGTGCGGCGGAGACTGGGATCGTTGCGTGTTCTTGCAGCAAGCCGGGTTCGTGCCATGACGCATGCTCCGAGCCGGTTGCGGGTCGGAACCGGCGACTTTGCTGTCACCGAACGCCGCCAGCCACATGCGGGGTTCCTGGCGTTGGAGGTTCTGACCCTGAGCCATGCCCGGTTTGATGGGACAACCAGCCCGCCGATCATCCGCGAGGTCATGCTGTCGGGTGATGCAGTGACCGTCTTGCCCTATGACCCGGTGCGCGACCGTGTGTTGTTGATCGAGCAGATGCGTGTAGGCCCGCTTGGGCGGGGCGATCCGTTGCCATGGCAACTGGAAGCAATCGCCGGCCGGATCGACCCCGGCGAGACGCCGGAAGACGCGGCGCGCCGTGAGGCTGTTGAAGAGGCAGGGCTGAACCTAGGCAAACTGCATAAAGTTGCCGAATATTATCCGACTCCGGGGGTTATGGCCGAATATCTTTATTCTTTCGTTGCGCTTTGCGACCTGCCCGATGACGTCGCAGGGGTCTTTGGGGCAGCCGATGAGGCCGAAGATATCCGCGGGTTGGTGTTGTCGCTGGACGCTTTGCTGGAAGCAATGAGCGACGGAGAGATCACGAATGCACCTTTGCTGCTGACGGCGCTTTGGTTGCAGCGTGAGCGGGACCGTTTGCGGGGCTAGGCGCCTGTCTTGGGATGCAGCAGACCCCGGAAGGTTTGACACCTTCCGGACCTCCCGTGGAGTATTTGAAAAAAGCAAGATGATCCGGGGCGATGTGTGAGGGTCAGAGGTTGAGGCTGACCCAGGCCGCGTTTCTTGCAGAAGACCGCACGCAGGCATCGACAAAGGCCACGCCAACCAGCCCTTCCTTCAGGCCGGGGAAGGTGGTGCCGTCGGGCAGCGCCGTGCCGGTCTTGGCGGCGCGGATCGCGCGGGCGGCTTCGGCGTAGATGTTCGCGAAACCTTCAAGATAGCCCTCCGGGTGGCCAGGTGGGACGCGGGTGACCCGTGCGGCCTCAGGGCCAGAGCCCGCGCCCCCGCGCGTGATCAGGCGCTTTGGCTGGCCCAGAGGGGTGAACCAAAGGTAATTCGGATCTTCCTGCGCCCACTCCAGCCCGCCTTTGGTGCCATAAACCCGCAAGCGCAGGCAGTTCTCATTGCCGGGGGCAACCTGACTGCACCACAGCATGCCCTTTGCCCCACCCTGAAAGCGAAGCATCACATGGCCGTTGTCATCGACCCTGCGGCCGGGAACAAAGGCGGTCAGGTCGGCGGCAAGCTGGTCAAGTGTCAGACCCGACACGAAATTCGCCAGGTTGAACGCATGGGTGCCGATGTCACCTGTTGATCCGCCCGCGCCAGAGCGCGCCGGATCCGTGCGCCAGTCGGCCTGCTTTTGCCCGGTGCCTTCCAGCGGCTCGCTCAGCCAGTCCTGCGCGTATTCGACCTGAACCACGCGCAAGTCGCCCAATTCGCCCGCAGCCACCATCGCCTTGGCCTGCCGGATCATCGGATAGCCGGTGTAATTGTGGGTCAAGGCGAAGACGACGCCCGAGGCTTCAGCGGCCTTGGCCAGCTTCTTGGCCTCGGGCAGGGTGGCGGTCAGCGGCTTGTCACAGATCACATGGATGCCGCGCTTCAGAAACTGCAACGCGACGGGCGCATGCATGTGGTTCGGCGTCACGATGGCGACCACGTCGATGCCGTCCTTGCGCCGCGATTCTCGGGCGGCCATGTCAGCGAAACTGGTATAGGCGCGCGACACGCCAAGGTCGGCGGCCGAAGCGATCGACTTTTCGGCGTTGGATGAAAAACACCCTGCAACCAATTCATATTGATCATCAATTCGCGCCGCGATCCGGTGGACAGCGCCGATAAAGGCATCGCGTCCGCCCCCGACCATGCCCAGACGCAGGCGGGGTTCACGGGCGGTATGTGCGGCGTCGATCATAAGGTCACTCCAGTCCCAGCATACGGCGGTTGGCGGCGCGGTCGGTATCGGCACCGGCGAAGTCGTCAAAGGCTTTTTCGGTCACGCGGATGATATGGGCATCGACGAAAGCCGCCCCCTCACGCGCGCCGTCTTCTGGGTGCTTTATGCAGCATTCCCACTCGACCACGGCCCAGCCCTCATAGCCGTATTGCGTCAGCTTCGAGAAGATGCTGCCGAAATCAACCTGCCCGTCGCCAAGGCTGCGGAAGCGGCCGGCGCGGTTGACCCAGGACTGGAAGCCGCCATAGACGCCCTGGCGGCCGGTCGGGTTCAGCTCGGCATCCTTGACGTGGAACATGCGGATGCGGTCGTGATAGATGTCGATGTTATCAAGGTAATCAAGGTGTTGCAGGACATAGTGGCTGGGGTCATACAGCATGTTGGCGCGGGCGTGGCCTTTGACGCGGTCCAGAAACATCTCGAATGTCACCCCGTCATGCAGGTCTTCGCCGGGGTGGATTTCATAGCAAAGGTCGACGCCGCAGTCCTCGGCATGGTTCAGGATCGGTAACCAGCGGCGGGCAAGTTCGTCGAACGCTTCCTCGACCAGACCCGCCGGGCGCTGTGGCCACGGGTAGATATAGGGCCAGGCCAGCGCCCCGGAAAAAGTTGCCTGAGCGGTCAGGCCAAGGTTATTCGACGCGGTAAGCGCCAACTTTACCTGCTCGGCAGCCCATGCGGCACGGGCCTTCGGATTGCCGCGAACGCCGGGTGCGGCGAAACCGTCAAAGGCGGCGTCATAGGCGGGATGGACGGCGACAAGCTGGCCTTGCAGGTGGGTCGAAAGCTCGGTGATCTCGATGCCGGAATCGTTCGCAACTCCTTTTAACTCGTCGCAATAGTCCTTTGAACTTGCGGCCTTTTCCAAATCGAACAGCCGCCCGTCCCAACTGGGCACCTGCACGCCACGATAGCCGCAATCTGCAGCCCATGCCGTGATGGATTTCCACGAATTGAACGGGGCCGCATCCCCGGCAAACTGCGCCAGAAACAGCGCCGGACCTTTCATCGTCTTCATGTCTTACCTCCGCTGCGGGGCATCATCGGCCCCTAGATGTTCGGGTTTGTCCAGAAACTGCCCGGCCTCGGGCGTACGGCGTTCGATGGCGGCGATCAGGGTGCGGGCAAGAAAATCACCGGCGCGACCCACATCCTCATGCACGACCAACATTTCCTTGCGAAAGCGGCGCAGAAACGGGATCGCCTCTTTCGCCACCAGATCAAAGTCAGCCCCGATGTGAAAGCCTGCCCGTTCCGCCCCGTTGACCGCAGCCATCGCGGCGGTGGTGGATCCGACAAGGATACCGTCGGGCGGGTTCCCGGACTGGAACCGGCGGTAAACGGCGGCCTCCATCTGTTCGGAATGCGAATCGCTGCTGACTTCGGTCGCGATCTCGAAGCGGGCGCGCTGCACGGCGGCCTCGTCAGCAAAGCCGGTGATCATGTGGCCGGAATAGCTCTGCTCACGCGGGGGGGCGATCATGAACAATCGCTGGCGCTGGCGTTCGACAAGCGCGCGGACACCAAGGCGAGCGAAGGCCTCGTTGTCGAAGTCGAAATATGGATGGTCGATCCCCATGTCGGACCGGCCATGTGCGGTGAAGGGGAAACCTCGTTCGGACATATAGCGGATGCGCGGATCGTCCGGCATGATCTGGTTCAGAACAACCCCGTCAGCCGAGCCGGTCTCGACGATATAGCGGATCGGTGTCATCGGGTCTTGATCGCGAAAATAGGGCATGACCACCAGATGATAGGCGGTTTCGCGCAATGCGGCGGCGATGGAATAGATCATCTGCGCTGTATGGTTCATCACGTCCGCCTCGGTCGACAGGACAAGGGCGATGACATTGGTCTTGCCAGTCCGCAGGCGGACCCCGGCGCGGTTGGGGCGGTAGCCAAGCAGGGCGGCCGTCTCGCGGACCCGGCGTTTGGTGTCTTCGCCGATGTCGGGGGCATCCTTAAGCGCGCGGCTGACCGTGGCGATAGCAAGTCCGGTTGCGGCCGCGATGGTCTTGAGCGTTGGCCGCTCAACCTCCGAATCAGGGGGGGCGACGGGCGGGGTGTCAGTGGTCAAAACCATGTCGTGCGCCCCGCGGTGCAAAAGGTGCATTCCGGCAGGGGTGTCGGTTTTCGGGATGATTCGGTCGCAACGGCGCGTTCTGCGACTGCGAAATGACTGCGTGCGCCGGAGGGTGAAAACCCCCGCGCGGCAAGCGGTTCAACAGTGTTTCGGCGGTGCGGCATTGCGGGACTCAAGGGCGGGATGACACGTGAAGGCACACGGATTCAACGGCCATTCAACCGAAGAGATGCAGGGCTCACAAGCGAAAAGATTTCTTGATTGGCAAATCTATAACGTTATAGATTTTCCCTATAACGTTTTAGAAACCGGGAGGAACGGATGAAACTGACGAAACTGGCGTTTGCGCTTTGCGCATCGGTGGCCTTGCCAATCATGGCTCAGGCAACCGAACTGGAAGTCACCCACTGGTGGACTTCAGGCGGCGAAGCCGCTGCCGTGGCCGAGTTTGCCAAGGCATTTGACGCGACCGGCAACAAGTGGGTCGATGGCGCAATCGCCGGATCCGGCGACGTGGCGCGTCCGATCATCATCAGCCGGATTCTGGGCGGCAACCCGATGGGTGCGACCCAGCTGAACCCGGGCAAGGATGCTGACGATCTGATCGCGGCAGGCCTGATGCAGGACCTGACCGAGCTTGCGACCGCCGAAGACTGGGCCACCATCCTGCGCCCGAAATCGCAGATGGACAGCTGCACCCTTGACGGCAAGGTCTATTGCGTCCCGGTGAACCTGCACTCGGGTCAGTGGATGTGGACCAACCGCAAGGTCTATGAGGATGCGGGCATCGCTCCGCCGCAAAACTGGGCCGAAATGATCGCCGCAGCGCCCGCGCTGAAGGAAAAAGGCATCATCCCGCTGTCCTTGGCTGAGGGCTGGCCAATCGGCCTGCTGACCGAAGACCTTATCGTCGCCATCGCCGGCGTCGACAACTATGTTGCTGTCTATCAGGACCGCAACATGGAGATGGCGCGCGGCGCGGAATTCGCTGCCGTCTTCAAGGCGATCGACGAAGCCCGCCAGATCATCGACCCCAAGACCGTGGTTCCGCAGTGGAACGACGCCGTGGCGCTGGTGATCCAGGGCAAGGCCGCCGCCAACGTGATGGGTGACTGGGCTGGCGGCGAATTCGCCGTGGCCGGAATGGTTGCTGGCACCGACTATGACTGCCTGCCGGGTCTGGGTGTCGAGCCGGTTCTGGGCACAGGCGGTGACGTGTTCTACTTCCCGAAAAGCGAAGATCCGGAAGTGACCAAGGCGCAACTTGCCATGGCCTCGATGATGGTGACCAAGGAAGTTCAGGTCGCTTTCAACCTGAAGAAGGGCTCGCTGCCGATGCGCGCTGACGTGGACCTGTCCGCGGCCAACGACTGCATGAAGAAAGGCCTCGAGATCCTGGACAACGGCACCAAGGTGTTCCCGAACAACAGCCAGATGCTGGACCGCGACTCGCTGAACCAGATCAACGACGTGATGAAAGAGTTCTTCTCGGACCTGACGATCACGCCGGAAGCGGCACAAGAGCAGTTCGCAGCGATCATCGAAGCAGCGCCCAAGTGATCTTCGGATCCGTAGCTGTGTGACAACCGGCCCGGCAGAAATGCCGGGCCGTCTTCGAAAAAATGCAGGGGAAAACCAATGTCTGAAGTCAAGCGGCCAAATCCCCTGTTCCGGAACCTGACTGCAAAGCTGGCAGCGTCGCCGATGATCTTCATCGTGCTGGTGGTGTTCATCGGCAGCACGATCTGGACGGTCGCCTCGTCCTTTACCGGCATCAAGACCCTGCCGATCTTCACCCCGCAAGAGTTCTACGACAACTGGGTGGGCTGGGACCAATATGTGCGGCTGTGGAACACGCCGCGCTGGATCACCTCGATCACCAATCTGGCGATTTACGGCGTGCTTTACTCCGGCTTTGCTTTCATCATCGGCTTTCTGCTGGCGGTGCTGATGGATCAGAAGATCCGCGCCGAAGGAGTGTTTCGCACGATCTACCTTTATCCCTTTGCGTTGTCCTTCATCGTGACCGGCAAGGTCTGGGCCTGGATCCTGAACCCGGCTTTCGGTCTGGAAAAGACCGTGCGTGACCTGGGCTGGGCGAGTTTTTCCTTCGACTGGCTGACCAACCGCGACATGTCGATCTATACCGTGGTCATCGCCGGCCTGTGGCAGGGCTCGGGTCTGGTGATGGCGCTGATGCTGGCGGGCCTGCGCAGCATTGATGACGAGATCTGGCACGCGGCACGGGTCGACGGCATTCCGAAATGGCGGACCTATCTGCAGATCGTGGTGCCGATGATGCGCCCGGTGATGATCACGATCTTCGTCATCGTCGCTTCCGGGTCGGTGCGCGTCTACGATCTGGTGCTGGCGCTGACCCAAGGCGGGCCGGGCAATTCCTCGCAGGTGCCGTCGATGTATATCTACGAAAAGCTGTTCGTCGGAGCGCTTGCGCAGGGGACAGCGGCCTCATCGGTCTTGCTGCTGGCAACCGCCATCATCCTGGTCCCGTGGATCATCGTCGAATTCGGCAAGAAGAGCAGGAGTTAGGACCATGACCGCAATGTCGTCTGCTTCCACAGTCACGCCCAACGGGGCAAAACCCAAGCCGATGTTCGCGCCGGGCCGGGTGCTGATCTACACGCTCTTGATCGTCACCTCGATCTACTACCTGATCCCGCTTTATGTGATGGTGATCACCTCGCTGAAGGATCTGGATCAGATCCGCGAGGGCAACATCTTCATCCCGACAATGAAGCCGACCTTCGATGCCTGGATCAAGGCCTGGTCGGCGGCCTGCACCGGGTTGAATTGCACGGGTCTGGCACCGGGTTTCTGGAATTCGGTCTTCATCACCATTCCCTCGGTGATCGTGTCGATCGCGGTTGCGTCGATCTCGGGCTATACGCTTGCGAACTGGCCGTTCAAGTTCGCCGAATGGTGTTTCACCATCCTGCTGGTCGGGTCGTTCATCCCCTATCAGGTCTTCCTTTATCCTCTTGTGATCATCACCCGCGAAATGGGCATCTATTCAACGCTCTATGCGGTGATTTTTGTCCATACCGTGTTCGGTCTGCCGATCCTGACGCTTCTGTTCCGCAACTACTTTGCCTCGCTTCCGGAAGAGTTGTTCAAGGCGGCGCGGGTCGACGGGGCGGGATACTGGCGAATCTTCTTTAACGTGCTGATGCCGATGTCGCTGCCGATCTTCAGCGTCGCCGTCATCCTGCAGGTGACGGGCATCTGGAACGATTTCCTGTTCGGCGTGATATATGCCGGTCCGACCAACTATCCGATGACCGTGCAGTTGAACAACATCGTCAACTCGCTGCAGGGGGTCAAGGAATACAACGTCGAAATGGCGGCCACGATCCTGACCGGCCTTGTGCCGCTGACCATCTACTTCCTCTCTGGCAAATACTTCGTCCGGGGCATTGCCGCCGGCGCCGTAAAGGGCTGATCACATGCATTCTGTTTCTGTCAAAAACCTCAGCCTGAACTTCGGCGCGGTCTCGGTCCTGAAAACGATGAACCTTGATGTCGAGGAGGGCGAGTTTGTCGTCCTGCTTGGTCCGTCGGGCTGCGGAAAATCGACGCTGCTCAACTGTCTGGCGGGCTTGCTGGACATCAGCGCGGGGGAGATCTGGATCAAGGGCAAGAACGTCACCTGGGCCGAACCGTCAGAACGCGGCATCGGCATGGTGTTCCAGTCCTATGCGCTTTATCCGCAGATGACGGTGCGGGGGAACCTGACCTTCGGCCTGACAATCGCAGGTCTGCCCAAGGATGAGATTGAAAAGCGCGTCGCCCGTGCGGCTGAAATCCTTCAGATCGGGCCCTTGCTGGACCGCAAGCCGGGGGCGTTGTCGGGCGGGCAGCGGCAACGGGTGGCCATCGGCCGGGCGCTGGTGCGCGACGTGGATGTGTTCCTGTTCGACGAACCCTTGTCGAACCTGGATGCCAAACTGCGCAGCGAGTTGCGGGTGGAGATCAAGCGCCTGCACAACCAGCTTGGCAACACGATGGTTTACGTCACTCATGACCAGATCGAGGCGCTGACCCTGGCCGACCGGATCGCGGTGATGAAAGGCGGCGTGATCCAGCAACTGGCCGACCCGCACACGATCTACAACAAGCCGACGAACCTTTTTGTCGCGGGCTTCATTGGCAGTCCGACGATGAATTTCCTGCACGGCAAGGCGATAGACGGCGGCACGGCGTTCCAGTTCGGCGACCACCGGATCGACCTGTCCGGCTATGACGGCGGTGCGGTCGGCAACCGTGAGGCGGCGGTTCTGGGCCTGCGGCCGGAGCATATCACAGTGCATGCCACTGCGCCCGCTGGCCCATCGCTGCCCGCCGAGGTCGAGATCGACGAAAATCTGGGTGCCGACAGCCTGTTGTGGCTGAAGCTGGACGGACAAAGCGTCTGCGTCCGTGTGCCGGTCGAGGGGCGTTTGCCATCAGGCACCAAGGTGCATCTGGGGCTGGACATCGCCAAGGCCTCGCTCTTTGACGCGGCGAGCGAACAAAGGATCTGACGATGCTGGATCTGGCGGGTGTCTGGACGCTTTCGGATGAAGGTGGCGCCCATGTCTTGCCCTTTGATCTTCCGGGTGACGGGATCACGGCGCTGCACAAGGCTGGCGTGATCCCGGACCCCTATTGGGGGCGGAACGAATACGATTGCCGCTGGGTTTCGGAACGCGACTGGCTGGCGCGGCGGGTGTTCCAGCATGACGGGTCAGCTTGCGTTCTGGTGGTCGAGGGGCTGGATACCGTTGCCGAAATCCGGCTGAACGGGGTGCTGGTTCTGTCGGCGGCCAATGTCCACCGGCGCTGGCGGGTGGATGCGTCGCAGGCGCTGATTGCGGGCGAGAATACGGTGGAAATCCTGTTTCGCGGTCCAGTCCGCGAAGCGGCGGCGCGGTCTGCGGGGATGCCGTTCCACATTCCCTATCAGCAGGTGAACGGCCCGATCGCGCATGCCAACATGCTGCGCAAGCAACAGTGCGATTTCGGCTGGGACTGGAATATCGCGTTGGGAGTTTTCGGTCTGTCGGGCGCAATCCGGCTGGAGCCTTCGGGGCCACGAATTGGCGATGTTCTGGTTGAACAGCGGCATGAAAATGGGCGGGTCAATCTGGCGCTGACGGTTCATTCAACGTCTGAAGATGTGACCGTAACCCTCTGCGGTCAAACGAAGACTGTCGATGTGGTGGATGGTGTCGCGCGACTGGATCTGGTGATCACCGCGCCGCAGCTTTGGTGGCCATCAGGTCTTGGCGCGCAGGTGTTGCATGACCTTTTCGTGACTGGAGGCGGCGCAACGGCGACCCGAAAAATCGGCTTGCGCGACATGGTGTTGCGGTCGGAACCTGATGCGGCCGGGCGGTCTTTCGGTATTGTGGTCAACGGCCATCCTGTCTTTGCCAAGGGTGCGAACTGGATCCCAGCGGACGCGCTGTCGGGCCGGATCACACCCGCTGCGACGCGCGATCTTTTGCAGTCGGCGGTCGACGCCAACATGAACATGATCCGCATCTGGGGCGGCGGGCGCTATGAGCCGGACTGGTTCTATGACCTCTGCGACGAGATGGGGCTGATGGTCTGGCAGGACTTCATGTTCGCCTGCCATCTTTACCCATCGACCCCGGATTTCCTGGCTGAAGTCGGCTCGGAGGTCCGCGATGTGGTGGCCCGGATTGGTCACCACGCCTGCATCGCTCTGTGGTGCGGCGACAATGAGCTGATCGGCGCGCTGACCTGGTTTCCGGAGGCCCGCAAGGACCGCGACCGCTATCTGGTGAACTATGACCGGCTGAACCGGACGATTGAGATGGCCCTGAAAGACATGGCTCCTGCAGCCAACTGGTGGCCGTCGTCGCCGTCCTCGGGACCGATGAACTTTGGCGATGCCTGGCATGACGACACCAGCGGCGACATGCATTTCTGGTCGGTCTGGCACGAAGGCCGCGATTTCGACCATTACCGCGACGTGGCCCCCCGGTTCTGCAGCGAGTTCGGGTTCCAGTCCTATCCGTCGATGTCGGTTATCCGGAAATTCGCCGATCCGAAGGATTGGAACATCGCCAGCCCGGTGATGGAAAGCCATCAGAAGAACCCCGGCGGCAATGCGCGGATTGCGGAAACCATGTTCCGCTATTTCCGTTTTCCGGTGGATTTTCCGAATTTCGTTTACCTGTCTCAGGTCCAGCAGGGGCTGGCGATCAAGACGGCGGTCACCCATTGGCGCAGTCTGAAACCGCACTGCATGGGCACGCTTTACTGGCAGTTGAACGACACCTGGCCGGTTTGCAGTTGGTCGGGTCTGGACCACGGCGGCAACTGGAAGCTTCTGCACCATATGGCAAAGGGCTTTTTCGCGCCGGTGTCCGTGATGGCGGTGCCGGTCGGCGATGGGATCGAGTTGCGCGCGGTCAATGACGGGCTGGACGTGTTGGAGGTGCAGGTTTCGGCTTTGGCGGTGTCGATGGATGGCACTGTGCGCCGCGTGTCCGACGCCCACGTCACCATTGGCGCTGATGCGGCAAAGCTGGCGCTGACCGTTCCAAAGGCAGCTTTGGGCGCGCAGGAGATGCTGGTTTTCCGCTGGCTTGACGGCAACGGAAGCCCGCTTGGCCACGACCATTTCGCACCCCGGCCTTACAAGAGCTATGACCTGCAAGCCCCCGGCCTGACGCATGAAATCGCAAGCGGCGGCGGGGTTTGGACCCTGACGCTGACCGCCGAAAAGCTGGCGCTTTACGTCGCGGTCGAGGCTGACTGTGACGGGCGTTTCAGCCACAACGCCCTGACCGTCATTCCGGGTCAGGCCGTGACGGTCACTTTTTCCCCCAAGGATGCGTCAGCGCGACCCCGGTTCACGATCCGGGACCTGCACGGCGCGACCTATGGCCCGCAATCCTGATCCGCACTTCTGAAAGGAACACATGATGTTCAGCTATCAACTCTACTCTTCGCGGAATTTTCCGCCGATGTCGGCCACGTTCCAGATGGTGGCCAAGGCAGGTTACACCGCCGTCGAAGGCTACGGTGCGCTTTACGCCGATGATGCGGCGGTCGAGGCGACCAAGGCCGGACTTGCCGCCACCGGGCTGACCATGCCGACCGGGCATTTCGGGCTGGGCCAGTTGGAAACCGAGGTCGACAAGGTGCTGGCCATCGCCCGCGCGCTGAAGATGGAGCGGCTGTATTGCCCCTATGTGATGCCCGACGACCGCCCGACCGATGCGGCGGGCTGGACAGCGTTTGGCGCGCGGTTGCAGGCGGCGGGTGCGCCCTACAAGGCGGCGGGCTACGGCTTTGGCTGGCACAACCATGACTTCGAATTTGTCGCCCTGTCCGACGGCAGCCTGCCGCAGGACCGGATTTTCGAGGGTGGGCCGGCCCTGGAATGGGAAATGGACGTGGCCTGGGTGATCCGGGGCGGGGCCGACCCCCTAGCCTGGATCGAGACATACAAGGACCGCATCAGCGCCGCCCACGTCAAGGACATCGCCCCGACGGGTGAGAGCGCGGATGAGGACGGCTGGGCCGATGTCGGCCACGGCACTGTCGACTGGAAGACGATCATGGCGGCGCTGCGCAAGATCGGCGTCCGGCATTTCGTCATGGAACACGACAATCCGAAGGATGACGCCCGCTTTGCGGCGCGGTCCATCGCTTCGGCCAACAACTTCTGAGGGCTTGGAAAATGGCAAATCTTGGACTTGGCATCATCGGATGCGGAAATATCTCGACCAGCTACCTGAAGCTGGCCCCGTTGTTCAAAGGGCTGGAGGTGCGGGCGGTCGCCGATGTGAACATGGCCGCCGCGCAGACCAGAGCGGCCGAGTTTGGCGTCAAGGCACAGTCGGTCGATGACCTGCTGGCCAACAAAGATGTGGATGTGGTGATCAACCTGACCATCCCGGACGCGCACTACGCTGTGTCAAAGCGGATCCTTGAGGCAGGCAAGCACGCCTATTCCGAAAAGCCGCTGGTTCTAAGCCTGGAGGAAGGCGTCACCCTGCGCGATCTGGCCAAGGCCAAGGGTCTGGCCGTCGGCTGCGCGCCCGATACCTTTCTGGGCGGATCGCACCAGCAGGCGCGTGCGGCACTGGACGAAGGCCGCATCGGCACCGTCACCGCCGGATCGGCGGCGGTTCTGAACCATGGGATGGAGCATTGGCACCCGAACCCCGACTTTTTCTTCCTGCCGGGGGCCGGGCCGATGCTGGACCTTGGGCCCTATTACATCGCCAACCTGATCAACTTCCTTGGCCCGGTCAAACGGGTGGGGGCGCTGACCTCGTCTGCGTCGGCAACCCGGACCATCTCCAACGGCCCGCGCGACGGCGAAACGGTTCCGGTCAAGACGCCGACCAACATCCATGCGCTGCTGGAGTTTCATACCGGGGCGACGATCACTCTGTCGACCTCGTGGGATGTCTGGCACCACAAGCGCAACCACTTTGAACTTTATGGCACCGAAGGCACGCTTTATGTCCCCGACCCGAACTTTTTCGGCGGCACAGTGGAAATCGGTGGCCGCGATGGCAGCCTGACTGAGCTTGCGCCCTGGGATCATCCGTTCGGCATCAACAACCAGAACCACAATGGCCGCGATCTGGCGAACTACCGGACGGCGGGTTTGGCCGACATGGTGGCGGCGCTGCAGCAGGGGCGAGACGCGCGGTGTTCGTTGGAACGGACGCTGCACGGGGTCGAAGTGATGATGGCCTGCCTGAAGTCGGGCGAAACCGGCGAGTTTGTGACCCTGACCACCACCTGCACCCGGCCTGCGGCGCTGTCGCCGGAAGATGCGCGGGCGCTGCTGGTCTAGTTTGGCTTCGGCCTGATGCCTCCCTTTCAGGCCGGAGCTGCGGGCAGGGCGATTGCAAGATCGCCTTGCCCTGCCATTATCGGAAGGTGCTGATGATGCTGGAAAATCCCGTGATCCGTGGCTTTAACGCCGATCCCAGCTTTTGCCGGGTAGGGCAAGATTATTACATCGCCACCTCGACCTTCGAATGGTATCCGGGGGTGCAGATCCACCACTCCACCGATCTGGTGAACTGGCGGTTGGTCGCAAGGCCGCTGAACCGCGCCGCGCAACTGGACATGCGCGGCAATCCCGACAGTTGTGGCGTCTGGGCCCCGTGTCTTAGCCATGCGGATGGCCGGTTCTGGCTGGTCTACACCGATGTCAAACGGTTCGACGGGGCGTT
>CAIXBE010000084.1 GCA_903917595.1 uncultured Rhodobacterales bacterium | reverse complement strand
GGCAAGATCGACCAGATGCTTCTTTTCGGCGCTTTCCAGGCGGCGAAAGATCGCCGCCACCGCAGTCCTTCGATGGGTTTCCATCTGGTCCGCCAGTTCGCCATACCGCTCGGCGGCTTCGGTCTCCATGGCCAGCGCGTGGGCCAGCAGTTCAGGAACGGTTTGCACCGTGGCGCTTGGGGATGGGATATTGTTCATAAGACAAACCTCGATTCCAGGTCCGCAATCGTGCCGCTGGAACGCTCGAATTCGGGACGATAGGGCGGGCGTGAGCCCTTGTAGAGCACCTTGCCGACGTTGAAGCCGTCGTCCGTCATCAGGCGGCGCGCGGCGCGGGCTGCATCGTCGGTGTAGTCGACAACCGCCGTGCGTACGATGTCGCGCCACTCAGCCTGTTCCGGACGGAACGTGACGCAGGGGCTGAGCACCTGGACCAGTGAAAAACCTGGGTGGCGTACCGCTTCGACAATGATCTGCGCCATGTTGATCGGATCACTGCTGGAAACGCGGGCGATGAAATTAGCGCCAGACGCCAGGCCAACCACGAGCGGCTGGAAGGGGTTGATGCCGGTGCCTTCGGGCGTGAGCTTGCTTCCCTCCCAGTCCGGGGCGGTGGTCGGCGAGGCCTGGCCCTTGGTCATGCCGTACACTTGGTTGTCCATGACGATGTAGGTCAGGTCCTCGTTGCGTCGGCAGGCATGCATGAAGTGGTTGCCGCCGATGGAGAAGCCGTCGCCGTCGCCACCGGTCACCAGCACCGTGAGATCGGGGCGCGCCAGCTTGAGCCCGGTTGCCACCGGCAGGGCGCGGCCATGCACGCCGTGGAAGCCATACACGCTGGTATAGGCGGGAATACGTGAGGAGCAGCCAATGCCGGACACGACCGCGACGTCGTGCGGCGCCAGCGCCAGTTCGGCCAGGGCGCGGGTGATGGCATTGAGGACCGTGAAGTCACCGCAACCGGGACACCAGATGGGTTTGAGCTCGGACTTGTAGTCCTTGGCCTTGTAGGTACGCACGACAGCTTCCATCACGCTCTCCAGGAGTTGAGGTGTTCGAGAATCCGGGCCGGGCCGAACGCCAGCGGGCCAGCCTGGTGCAGGGGGTGGGTCTGGCGCGGGAGATCGTAGAACGCGCGCAGCATGCGGTAGAACTGGCCACTGTGCGATTGCTCGACGACCAGCGCCCGTGTGATGCCGCTCAGCGCCAGGGCCATCCGCTCGGGCTGGACCGGGGCTATCAGGCGCACGGAAATCAGACGCGCCTTGCCGCCAGCCGCCGAGAAGCGCTCCAGCGCTTCGCGCGCCGCGCCGGTCGATGAGCCCCAGGTGATGATGGCCGTGTCGCCCGGCCCCGCCTCGGCGTCCGTGATGTCGGCCCAATGTTCTCCGTAGTTGAACTGGGTCAGCTTGCGGCTGCGCTTGTCCATTTGCGCCTGGTGGTCCGAGGCCTGCGACGAGGGTGTGCCGAACTCGTTGTGCTCCAGTCCGTCGGCGGTGTGGGTTAGGCCAGCGGTGCCCGGAATCGCCATGGGAGAGATGCCCGAGGCATTCACCGCATAGCGTTTGTAGCGTTCTCCGTCAATGGCGGCCTTGGCCGTGACGCGCTGGCCGATGAAGGCCAACTCCGCAGGGCGCGGCAAAATCGCCCGCGATTGGCCCATGGCTTGATCGGTCAGCACGATGGCCGGGGCCTGCATGGCCTCGGCCAGATGCACGGCCCATTGGCTGGTAAACAGGCAATCCGCGACCGAATTCGCCGCCACCACGATGTGCGGGGCGTCGCCGTGCAAGCCGTAGACCGCGATGTTGAGGTCGCTTTGCTCCGACTTGGTGGCAATCCCCGTCGATGGCCCGACGCGCATCACATCAACTACAACGATGGGCACTTCGGCGGCAACTGCCAAGCCGAGCGATTCAATCATTAGGGACAAGCCCGGTCCCGAGGTGGCGGTCATCGCAGGTACACCACCGTAGGAGGCTCCAATGATCTGGTTGATGGAGGCCAGTTCGTCTTCGGCCTGAACCAGCACGCCGCCCACCTTGGCCAG
>CAIXBE010000083.1 GCA_903917595.1 uncultured Rhodobacterales bacterium | reverse complement strand
TGGACAACAATCAGATCGAGGCGGCCGAGGATCTGGGCGCGCCCTGGTGGAAGATCCACTGGCGCATCGTGCTGCCGCATTCCAAACCCGGCATCGCGTCGGGCGCGGTCATGGTGTTCATGCTGTCGGCAGGCTCGCTTCTGGTGCCGGCGATCATCAACTCGACGACGGGCAACTGGTTCACCCAGACCATTCAGGGCATCATGATGGAAGGCCAGGATTGGAACGCAGGCGCGGCATTCGCCTTCATGCTGCTGCTCTTTTGCACGGTCGCCGTCACGGTCGCGATGCGGATTTTCCGCGTCAAGCTTTCCGACATCGCGAAATAGGGGGGGATCATGAACAGCAATCGCAGGATCCTTGGCCACCTCTACATGGCGGCCTTCCTTTTCTACCTGATGCTGCCCCTGTTCGTCATGGCCGGGGCGGCCTTCAACGACAGCAAGCTGCCGACGATCATCCCGTGGAAGGGCTTTACCGACCGCTGGTTCATCGAGTTGTGGAACGACAACCGCATCTGGGGCGCGATCGGCAACACGCTTCTGGTGGCGCTGGCGGTGGTTGTCATTGCGGTGCCGGTGGGCACGGCGGGGGCGATCCTGGTCAACTCGATCTCGGGGCGGGTGCGGTCGATCCTCTACGGTTTGATGGTCGCACCGATCCTGATCCCGGGCGTGGTGATCGGCATCTCGACGCTGCTGTTCTGGAACCAGTTTTCGGTCGGTTCTGGCCTGCATCTGAGCGTTCTGGGGCAGGTCAGCTATATCGCGTCCTTCGTGATGCTGCTGGTGCTGGCGCGGCTGCAAAGCTTTGATCAGGGGCTGGAAGAGGCGGCGCTGGACCTTGGCGCAAGCCATTCTCAGGTGATGCGGCGCATCCTTTTGCCGCATCTTTACCCGGCGTTGGGTGCGGGTGCGGCAATCTCGTTCTTTCAGTCGATCGAGAACTTCAACGTCACCCTCTTTACCCGGGGTGGGGCGGATACGCTGACGGTCTATGTCTTCTCCAAGGTGCGGTCGGGGATCACCCCGTCGATCAACGCGCTGGCCTTGATCATGATCCTGCTGACCCTGGCCGCCGCGATCTGGTATGAGCTGAACCGCCGCCGCAAGGAACGCGTTGAGTCCGCGCGCGAAGCCGAAGCCCGCCGGGCCGAGGCCGCCGAAATGTAGGGCCGCTCATCAGGCCTGACGGCCATCTTCGCTGAAGCGAGGAAAGCCGTCAGGCTTGAAGAGCGGTCAGACCGGACCGTCCAGCAATGCCGCGCACAACGGCGACGCCGGATCTTCCAGCCCGTCGATCACGTCGAAATGGTGGCGTCCGGGATCGGCGGTCCAGGGGCAGGCCCATTCCTCGGACAGGGCCCGCGCCTGCCACAGAAAGGCGGGCCGTTCGTCCGCCCCGACCCAGACATGGGCCGAAACGCCGGGACGCAAAGCCAGACGGGCAGGGCTTTCGGCAGCCACCTCCGCCGCATCCATTCCAAGCGTCGCGTTCATGGCGGTCGCCAGCAGTGGCCCCAATTCGGTGAGGGGCGAGATCGGCACCACCCGCGCCACCGGGGCGTCAACATCAACGCAGCCCATCCGCGCGGCCAGATGTCCGCCGGCGGAATGGCCGGTCACCAACATTGGCCCGGGGACCAGACCGGCGACAAAGCGGCAGGCCGCTGCAACCTCGGCCGTCATTGCGGCAATCCGGGCGGCAGGGGCAAGGGTATAGCCGGGCATGGCCACCGCATACCCGCGCGCCAGCGGGCCAGCGGCCAGATGCGACCACTCATCTTTCGAGAACAGATGCCAGTAGCCGCCGTGGACAAAGACCACGACGCCTTTCGGTGCCCCATCCGGCAGGAACAGGTCAAGCTTTTGCCGGGGTGCCGCGCCATAGGCCAGATCCAGCCGCGACCGCGCGCCTTGCCCGGCACGGAACGCCGCAGCCTTGGCAACCCAGCGCGGCGGATAGTCGGCAGCCCCCGGGATGAACGCTCCGTTGGCATAGTCGCGGTCGGCGTCAGGCCAGCGGTAATCCGGGATCACGGCTTGCGCCCCGCCAGATGGGTCGGACAATGCTCGCCCGTGTCCAGAACCGGGATCATCCGCTCCCATATCGCGATGTTGTGGTCGACGAAATCGCGGCCCACAACCTTTGCCGCCGCGTCGCCCATGGTGCCTTTCATCCGCGCCACCTCACGCCTTGCCTCATCGCGATACCACAGGTTGCGCGAGGCAATGCGCAGATCGGTAAACCCGTTGCTGACCAGCGCTGCCCCATAACGCGCCGGGGTGGCCATGCCGAAATCAAGCCCTTCGGCGGCGATATAGTCGGCCATTCGGGGTGAGATCACCTCGACCCCGATCAGCCAGTCCGAGGCCAGAAACCATCCGCCCGGTTTCAGCACCCGGGCCACTTCAGCCATCAGCGCCTGCTTGTCGGGGATGTGGATGATGGAATCCTTGGAGAAGACCACGTCAAAAGTGCCCGGAGGAAACGGCAACGGGCCGGGGGCGACCTTGACGAGCCCGATCCGGTTGGTCAGGCCCTTTGCGGCCACAAAAGCGCGTGCATGGGTCAGCACCGAATCTTCGACGTCAATCCCGGTGACATAGGCCGCGCCGTGCGTGGTGGCGAGCGCGACGTCGATCCCGCCCGCGCCGCAACCGATGTCCAGCACCGACTTGCCCGAAAGGTCATGGCCCTCCAGAACCCGGGCCACCTCGTCCGGGCCACCGGGCGACAGGAAGCCTTCGCCCCAGACGGCCTCCAGCATTGCGATCAGCCGGGGAGGATAGTGTTCGTCGCTCATCGCCGCGATCCTTTTGCGGGTGGGGGTGGCGCAAACATTGGCCCGCTGCGCCAGCGCCTTGCAACAGATTTGTTGGATGTTCCGGGCCTGAACCGGTTCGGCACGCCGGAAGGATGGCCGGCAAACGGAACGGCCTGCAGGATCAAGCCCATTCCGACCGGCGGGCCCGGGCCGTCATTTCCTTGTTACAAATCCGACGCATATGCTTCACCATGCCGCCCTAAAGCGGTTGAATGGGTCGCCTTGGGCGACAGCTTTGGAGCGGGACAATGGACGGTATGCGCGCAGGTCAGGACGTGAACGTGGCTTCAGCCAAGATGTCGGCGCGCGGCGTTCAGGTCCACTACGGCCAGAACCACGCGCTGAAAGATGTCGATGTCGACATCCTTGACCGCGCCGTCACCGCCTTCATCGGCCCGTCGGGCTGTGGCAAATCCACCTTCCTGCGCT
>CAIXBE010000082.1 GCA_903917595.1 uncultured Rhodobacterales bacterium | reverse complement strand
CGCCGAACATCTTCTTCAGCGACGTGATGGCCGAAGATGACGCTTTCCTTGACAAGGCCGTCGAAGGCTTTGTCCTCTTCGCCTTCAACCAGGGCGAGGTCTGCACCTGCCCATCCCGCGCGCTGATCCAGGAAGACATCTATGACAAGTTCATGGAACGCTGCATCGCCCGGGTAAAGGCGATCAAGCAGGGCGACCCGCGTGACATGGGCACCATGGTCGGCGCGCAGGCCAGCCAGGCGCAGCATGACAAGATCATGTCCTACTTCACCATCGGCCGCGAAGAAGGCGCCGAGGTGCTGATCGGCGGCGATTCTGCCCGCTTCAACGGTGACCTTGCCGGCGGCTTCTACATCCAGCCGACGATCCTGAAGGGCCACAACAAGATGCGGGTCTTCCAGGAGGAAATCTTCGGCCCGGTCGTGTCAGTGACCACCTTCAAGGACGAAGCCGAAGCCTTGGCCCTTGCCAACGACACCATGTATGGCCTTGGTGCCGGGGTCTGGACCCGCGACGGCACCCGCGCCTACCGCTTTGGCCGTGGGGTCGAGGCGGGCCGCGTCTGGGTCAACAACTACCACGCCTATCCCGCCCACGCGGCCTTTGGCGGATACAAGCAGTCCGGCATCGGGCGCGAAACCCACAAGATGATGCTGGACCACTATCAGCAGACCAAGAACATGCTGGTCAGCTATAACCCCAACAAGCTGGGCTTCTTCTAAATCAGGCGATCACAGGCGGGGGCCAGATCGGCCCTCGCCCTTCCAACCAGCGCGCCCGGTTCACTCCGGGCGCGTTTTTCATTCACTTGGCAAAGCTGGAGCCAACTCGAACTGTCATCCAGTTTTTACAAACCTGTTGAATAAGCGTCACGCAGCCCGACTAGAGCAACATCAGGCCAAAGTCAGGCCGCACGTTCACAGGAGTGCTTCCATGAAATCCATCCACGTTACCGCCTCGGTGCTGGCTTTTGCAGCCGCCGTTGCGATGCCCGCCGCCGCGCGCGACCAGATCCAGGTCACCGGTTCGTCGACCGTTCTGCCCTATGCCACCATCGTCGCCGAAGCTTTCGGCGAAAACTTCGACTTCCCGACCCCGGTCGTGGAAGGTGGCGGCTCGGGTGCCGGCCGCAAGAAGATGTGTGAAGGCGTTGGCGAAGCCACCGTCGACATCGCGAACTCGTCTTCGCGCATCGGCCAGTCCGACATCGACCTCTGCGCCGCCAATGGCGTTGCCGAGATCTTGGAAGTCCGCTTCGGCTATGACGGCATCGTCTTTGCTTCGGCCGTTGACGGCGCTGATTTCGCCTTCACCCCGGCTGACGTCTACCTTGCCCTCGCTGCCAAGGTTGCCAAGGACGGCGCTCTGGTTGACAACACCTCCGCCACTTGGGCCGAAGTGAACGCAGCCCTTCCCGCCCAGGACATCCTGGCGCTGGTTCCCGGCACCAAGCACGGCACCCGTGAAGTGTTCGACGTCAAGGTCATCGAAGCTGGTTGCAAGGAAACCGGCGCGATGGACCTCTTCCTCGCCGTTGCCGAAGGCAAGGACGACAAGGAAAAGGGCGACAACGCCAAGAAAGCCTGCCACGAGCTGCGCACCGACGGCAAGTCGGTCGACATCGACGGCGACTACACCGAGACCCTCGCGCGCCTTGACGCTGACAAGAACGCCATCGGCGTGTTCGGCCTGTCGTTCTACCAGAACAACACCGACAAGCTGAAAGTGGCTACCATGGGCGGCGTCGTTCCTTCGACCGAAAGCATCGCTTCGGGTGAATACCCGGTCTCGCGCCCGCTGTTCTTCTACGTCAAGAAGGCCCACATCGGCGTGATCCCCGGCCTGAAAGAGTATGTCGAGTTCTTCGTCAGCGACGAAATGGCTGGCCCGGATGGCCCGCTTGCCGCCTACGGCCTGGTCTCTGACCCGGAACTGGCTGCCACTCAGGCTGCCGTTGCTGCCGAGACCCCGATGGGTCCGCTGGAATAAGACCACCAAACTGACAGGCGGGGCCCAGTGCCCCGCCTGTTGCCTTAAGGTCCGGCGGCAAGGTCGCCGCCTACCCCTTCCTTATCCTGACTGCCAGAGGTCGACCGATGTCCGTCCTGATGATCTTTGCCGCGATTGCGGTGTTCTCTCTCGCGGCCTTCCTGCTGGCGCGCCAACGCGCGCTGGCCTCGGGTGATGGCAATCCCAGACTATTGCACTCGCTTCCGCTCTATTACGGCTGGTATGGCGCGCTTTGCGTGCTGATCCCCACGCTTGGCGCACTGGCCGTGTGGTTGCTGGTGCAGCCGATGGTCATCGAAACCCGCATTGCCGGCAACCTGCCCGCCGAGCTTGTTGCCGACGCCTCTGCGCGTGACCTGACCATGGCCGATGTGCGCAGGGTCGCCGGTGGCCTTGATGTGGCCGTGGCACAGGGCACGATGACCGAAGAAGAAGCGGGAATGATCCGCACCGAATTCACCAACGTCCGCGACAAGCTGGCCGCCGTTGGCGTCGCCCTTGGATCGGACGTGTCGAAAGACGTCCTCGCCGCCGCGCAGGATTACCGCGAACTGACCGGATGGGGCGCCGCAGGGCGCACGTTCCTGATCCTTGTCATCGCCATTGGCGGCCTTTACTGGGGCGTTACCCGCGCCCACAAGGATTTCCGCGCCCGCAACCAGGTCGAAAAGGTCATCCTTGGCCTCCTGATGGCCGCCTCGTCGATCGCAATCCTGACCACGGTCGGGATCGTCTGGTCCATGGTGTCCGAGACCTTTGACTTCTTCACAAAATACCCGATCAAGGACTTCCTCTTCAGCGTGACCTGGTCGCCGAACTTCCGTGGCGGGTCGGACCTTGGCATCCTGCCGCTGATCTGGGGCACGATGTATATCACCGTGGTTTCTATGCTGGTCTCGGTGCCGATCGGCCTTTTCGCCGCGATCTACCTTGCGGAATACGCCTCTCCCCGGGTCCGGTTCTGGGTCAAGCCGCTGATCGAGATCATCGCCGGCATCCCTACCGTGGTCTTCGGTATCTTCGCCTTGGTCACCGTCGGCCCCTTCCTGCGCGACTACTTTGCTGAGCCGCTGGGCCTTGGCAACTCGGGCTCGTCGGTGATGACCGCGGGCCTTGTGATCGGCATCCTGAACATCCCCTTCATCTCGTCGCTGTCGGACGACATCATCAACGCGGTGCCACAAAGCCTGCGTGACGGCAGCCTGGGTCTTGGTGCAACGAAGTCCGAAACCGTGCGTCAGGTGATCCTGCCCGCCGCCTTGCCCGGTATCGTCGGCGCGATCCTGATGGCCGCCAGCCGTGCCATCGGCGAAACGATGGTCGTGGTCATGGGGGCCGGGGCTGCCGCGAAGCTTAGCCTCAACCCGTTCGAAGCGATGACCACCATGACCGTCAAGATCGTTGGCCAGCTGACCGGCGACACCGACTTTGCAGCGCCTGAAACCCTTGTGGCTTTTGCCCTTGGCATGACGCTGTTCATCATCACGCTTGGCCTGAACATCTTCGCCCTCTGGGTCGTGCGGAAATACCGGGAGCAATACGAATGACCGACATCTCGCAATTTCCGGCGGGTCCGATGCGGGTCACGCCGCCCAAGCAGTCGATCCTGACCGCCAGCGCCAACATGAAGCGTCGCAATGCCGCCGAATCCCGGTTCAAGGCTTACGGTGTGGCCGCAATCGCAATTGCGCTTGGGTCGCTGGCGATCATGCTATTCACCATCTTTCGCGATGGCACCTCGTCCTTTACCCAGGCCCAGCTTGCCTTCCCGATGGAACTTACGGCCGAGGTTCTGGATCCCAAAGGCAACCGCGACCGCGAAGAGATGACCAAGGTCACCACCGTCGGTTATTCCAAGGTGCTGGTCGCAGCCCTGCAGGCGGAACTGCAAAAGCAGGGCATCGTTCAGGACGGCATTACCGACAAGGAAATCGGCGAGCTGATCTCGAAGGACGCCGCTGGTCAGTTGCGGGCTCAGGTCCTTGCCGACACCTCGCTGGTCGGCACCACGATCACCGCCGACGTGCTGGCCGGTGGCCGCATTGACGGCTACCTCAAGGGCCGCGTGACGCTTGAAACCGCTGAACGCGACAGCAACGTCACCCCCGAACAACTGCTGCTGGCCGACAAGCTGAGCGAAGCGGGCATCCTGACCACCGGCTGGAACTGGAGCTTTTTCACCAGCCCCGATGCCTCGGACCAGCGTCCCGAAGCGGCCGGCCTTGGCGTCGCCCTCCTCGGTTCGGCCTACATGATGCTGATCGTCCTTGTGACCTGTGTGCCGGTGGGCGTCGCCGCCTCGATCTACCTTGAGGAATTCGCCCCCAAGAACCGCTGGACCGACGCGATTGAGGTCAACATCTCGAACCTCGCCGCGGTGCCGTCCATCGTTTTCGGTATCCTTGGCCTTGCGATCTTCATCAACTTTGCCGGGTTGCCGAACTCGTCTTCCGTGGTCGGTGCCTTCGTGCTCAGCCTGATGACCCTGCCGACGATCATCATCGCCACCCGGGCGTCGATCAAGGCGGTGCCGCCGTCGATCCGCGATGCGGCACTGGGGATCGGGGCGTCGAAGATGCAGACCGTGTTCCACCACGTCCTGCCACTGGCGATGCCAGGCATCCTGACCGGCACAATCCTTGGCCTTGCCAGCGCTTTGGGCGAGACCGCGCCGCTGCTGCTGATCGGGATGGTGGCTTTCGTCGACAACTACCCCTCGGCCCCGCCTGAAGGCTTCCTTGACCCGGCAACCGCACTTCCGGTTCAGGTCTATTCCTGGGCCAGCCGCGCTGACCCGGCTTTCATCGAACGGTCAAACGGCGCGATCATCGTGCTGCTTGTGTTCCTCGTCATCATGAACGTGGGCGCCATCCTGCTGCGCCGCCGCTTCGAACGCCGCTGGTAAGGATATGGCTGAAATGAACGACATGACCCGCACTGGTCTAGAAGCCGGCACCACCGCAGCCAAGATGTCGGCGCGCGGCGTTCAGGTCCACTACGGCCAGAACCACGCGCTGAAAGATGTCGATGTCGACATCCTTGACCGCGCCGTCACCGCCTTCATCGGCCCGTCGGGCTGTGGCAAATCCACCTTCCTGCGCT
>CAIXBE010000081.1 GCA_903917595.1 uncultured Rhodobacterales bacterium | reverse complement strand
CGATCTCGTCAAGTTCCACAGCATAACGGTGCCCGGCATAGACGGCTGCGGCGATGATGGCGGGGGCATCGACATCGCCGATCCGGGTCAGCGTGAAGGGCAACTTCGCGGCATCGCCTGCTAGAGAAGTTCTCATGATCCACCTAGCTGGGCGCTCTGTTCGGCCCAAGCCAAGCGCCACTGACAACACCTAAAGGCCGTTGCAGGTCAAACCGACTTGAACCCTCTCAGGCCGGAAAACCTGCCAAAGTCGCAATCACCGCTCTGATGCGAAAGCTCATCGAAGTTGCTAACACACTCGTCAAAGCAGATCGGTTGTGGGTGCGAAAAGCGGCTTGACCAAGACGGATACTCTAAGGCTCAGGGTCCCGCACAGATTTCAGCCAGCATGGCGATGATCGGGAGGTAATAGGCGACCTGATAGCCTGATTCGTCGTCCAGCACCGACAGGAAGCAGGCCACCCGTCCGGTGTCGGGATTGGCCAGCAGATATTGCCCGCCATAGCCACCATGGCCCAGCCAGACACCGTTGGTGTTGGTCTGGTTGGAGTAGCGCAGATGCTCGCGGGGTGGGGCCATTGCGACGCCGCCGCCTTGGGTCGCGCGCAAGAAAGCTTCGGACCCGAACGGGCGGCCATCCACACCCTGCCCCATACGGGCGATGACCGCGCCGTAGCGGCATAAATCTCGGGCGGTCAGGCAGATGCCGCCGTTCAAGGTCGGAAAGCCCTGCCGGTCGGTCGCGACGTGCAAGCCGCCCTCGACCCCCACCGCATCGGCAAGATCGGCCAGCCAGTGCCCCATTGCCCGCCCGCCCCGGGCTTCGGCTGCAAAGGCCAGCACATCGGTATTGGCGCTTTTGTAAAGATAGGAGCCGCTGCGGTTCACGGTGTCTTCGGCCCCGGGCGCAAGCCCGACAGCGGCGATGAAGTCGCGGTTCGACGGCTCAGGACCCGTGGGGAGCCGCATGCCCATTGCCGCCTCGTGCAGGAGCGCGGTCGTGTCGGGGTTGCTGTAGTCCTCGTCATATCCGTTGTGGACGTTCATGTTCAAAACGTCCTGCAGGGCCGCGTTGCGGTAGCCCGCACCGATCCACGGCAGGATCGCGCCGATGGTCTCGTCAAGACGCAACTTGCCCTCTTCCCACAGCCGCCCGACGATGAGGTTCGTCGACATTTTGGAAATCGACATGATCGAATGCGGGCAGTCAGGGCCGAAATCAGGGGCGTAGGATTCATACAGGATCCGGTTGCCCTCGATCACCACCATTCCCGAGAACCATGGCAACCCGGTCAACCGACGCACATCCTCGCGCTGGGGAATGGCAAGGTCGGTCGCAAGCCGCAAGTCCAGAACCTGCCCGGCCCGATAGCTTTGCGCATAGCGGGTCAGCTTGTGCAGGTTGTGAAATCCGTGCCGCCGGTGCGGGGCCGAGTTCCAGCGCGAACGACGGTCCGCCCCTACGGAAAGGTCGGGATTGGGATGGGTCATGTGAGTCATGTGGCGCTCCGGTTCCAAGACGGAATTCTCCAAGTGGACTGTCGCTTGAAGTCAAGGCTACCTGACTTCGCCCGCTGATCAAGTGTCTTTCGCCCCGTGACGTGTCCACTTCCGTCAGACCTGCAGGAAGCGGACAGATTGGGCCGTGACTCCGCATCATTCTGGCCCGGCAGCGCCGTTCTTCCGCGCGCCGGACAAACCTACCCAGCCGCTTTCGTTCGCACTCGGGCAGTTTCAGCGTCATGCACATGACAGCGGCGCTCGCAATCGACGAATGGCAGCAAGGACGCATTCGGCGAACATTGCTGACTTGTCACTGATCTGCGTGAAGGCGCCCGAGCTGTAGACGATATCAAAAATACCGTCTGGGAAATCCAGCTTTCCAGCGCGGACGTACCGAAACGTGACCTGTTCGGTCAAACCAGCTTCCTCGACATAGGCTTTGGCCGTCCGGACAAGGGGCGCTTCGATGTCAATCCCAAGGACTT
>CAIXBE010000080.1 GCA_903917595.1 uncultured Rhodobacterales bacterium | reverse complement strand
TCGAGGAAACGATGGGCGGCCTTGCCACCGGTGCCATCGCGCTGCGTGCTGAATGCGGCTCGGCCTTCTTCGCCGATCTCGTGGCGCACAAGGAGGTGCGCGAGACCTACCTCAACACCGCCGCCGCCGCCGATCTGCGCTCGCGCATCGCTGATGAGGTCAGCTTTGGCGGCATCACCTTCCGCCGCTATCGGGGCGGGGCGGGCTTTGGCGTCGCCACCGACAAGGCGGTGTTCTACCCCGAAGCCGTCGACGGGCTCTTTGAGATCTACCACGCCCCCGCCGACACCTTTGAGACGGTGAACACGCTTGGCCAGCCGCTCTATGCGCGGATGATCCCTGACCGGGATCGCGATGAGTGGGTGCGCCTTGAGATCGAGAGCAATCCGTTGCCGATCTGCACCCGCCCGCAGGTGCTGCGTTCGGCGCGGCGGACGTGATGAACGCCTTTGCCGCCGCCATCGAGATGCTCTTCGTTGATCCCAACATCGGCGTGGAGGCGATCTACACATCCGATGGCGGCGCACCTGTTCTGGTGCGCGCCGTTGTTCGGCGGCCAGACGAGGTGACAAACTTTGGCGATGCCCGGCTATGGTCGGAAACCACGCGCATCGACCTGCGCGCAGCCGAGGTGCAGAATCCGCGCCCTGGCGAACGGATCGAGATCGACGGTGAGGCCTTTCTCATTCAGGGCGAACCGGTACGAGACCGGGAACGGCTGGTGTGGACCGTCGACCTGAGGCCAGCGTGAAACTGAAACTCGCCATCGATCCCGCCATCGTTGCCTTGATGGCGGCGGAGGTCGCGGCCGGGGAACGCGCTGTTACCGCTGCGATGCGCGAGGCTGGCACTGGCTTGAAATCCGCCTGGCGCACGCAGATCACCGGCGCGGGGCTGGGCACGCGCCTTGCCAACTCGATCCGCTCCGCCAGCTTTCCGAAGGCGGGGGACAGCTTGAACGCGGCGGCGCTGGTCTGGTCGAATGCCCCGGTGATCATCGGCGCGCATGACACCGGCCCGCTGATCCGCTCTAAGAACGGCTTCTGGCTCGCGATCCCTACGCCAGCGGCAGGCAAGTCCACGCGCGGCGGCCGGATCACACCAGGCGAATGGGAACGCCGTACCGGCTTGCGCCTGCGGTTCATCTACCGCCGGAGAGGCCCAAGCTTGCTGGTGGCGGAAGGGCGGTTGAATACCAAAGGCCGGGCCGTGGCATCGAAGTCGAAAACCGGCCGGGGCGTCGTGACTGCGCCGATCTTCCTGCTGGTGCCGCAGGTCAAACTGCCGAAGCGGCTGGATCTGGCGCGGGATGCCGAGAGGGCGAACGATGCAGTGCCCGGGTTGATCGTGGCGAACTGGGTAGACGTGAGGTCGGGTCTTTGACCTTTGCAGATCATGGCTCAGGTAGAAAGAAAGGATCGAAAACCGGCTTGGGCCTTTTGTGCTAGATCGGGCGGCACATCCGCCTCCGAAGTGAACTCTCTCCAGCGATCAGCCGCCGCCTCAACCTCCCGCAGGATGTCATCGGTTTTTCGAGGTTTGAGATCGGCCATCTTGCCGAACCGGTGAAGGTCGTCGAGGTCAAACTTGTCAGCTTTTCCGCTAAGTGTCATCTGGTGAGCGTTGGTCCATTGGCCTTCCGGGTTGTGTGCGTAGACAACATCAAAGGCTGGTGCGAGACGCCATTCGCCTTTCTTGTTCATAAGAAATGCAATGTTCTTCACGTGGTCATCTTGGTTTCGAATCACCAGATTGACGAAAGCCCGTCGGACCATCTGTTCGAGGGACTTCTGTCCCATCCCGAGCCGTCTGACCGTTTCCAGTGCTTGTTCGTAGGAGTATGCGCGGGGCTGGTTGAAATCGAAATGGCGCATTGCTCCGAGCGAGAGCACATGAAGTTTTTCGCTCTGACCAGTCTCAGCGGTTCCCGTGCGATCAAATCGCTGCGTCATGAAGTGCGCGCGACCTCCTTCGTGATGCAATCGAGACCGCGTCATTTCCACACCGGCCGAGGTTGCCAGAAGATAGCAGGCATACTCGAGTCGGCCGAAACCCTGCGGGTCGGCAAGATTATGATCACCGCTCTTCGAGACCCCGTCGAACTTGAAGAGCCACTGGGTATACCCGGGACCAGCCTTGATTTGACCGGAATGGAACTCACCAGTCTTTTCGTTCCAGGCAAGGACGGCCTTGGCACGGGCACCGCCGGCTGAGGTGCCAACTCTTAGAATCTGCGCCAACGCCTCGGCTTGGTCTTCGCCAGTCATCTGTCCGGTCAGAGACTTTCGGTCGTTCAAAACCCGGTTCGCCAGTTCAACGAGGGGTGCGATATCGACCGGTGTGCCGTCCTCCCGGCGAACACCTGTCGCAGGCTCATACTCGAGTGCCCCCATACCGCGCCGCCCGGTGTAGAGGAGCCGCTCAACTGGATCCATGCTTTCAGCTGTTCGCCCTTGTTCTGCAAGCCATCGGTTAATCAGTGCATTCCCGAACCGATCCGGCAAGCTGTCGGAAAGAAGCCCAGACAGGCCATGAAAGGTGCCTCGCGGTAGCGCCGGAAAATCGAAGGTACCTGTCCGTAGTGGCATCGTCAGCGGGGCGATTTCGATAGCGGACTGTGCGAAACGGGGGGCATACTCGAAGATGCCAAGATCTCGACTGGGGTCCCAGATGACCGCCCCGATCTGACGTCCCCACAGATTCACTGTTGCTCTTGTGGTCATCACTCGCCCCAACTCCACGGTTCATCTTCTTCGGCTCCCGACGCTGGACGCGCGCGTTGACGTTGATCTCCCTGACCCCGAGGATCGAGCGGGCTCAATGTGGCAACAGGTACGAGCACAGAAATTCTATCTTCGAGTCCCAATGCCTTGAGGACGCGGATCAGACTGTCGATGGTTCCGCCTCCGCCAGCTTCCAAGCGGGCGACAACGCCGCGCGAGACTCCGGCTTGCGCTGCAACATCGTCCTGACGCAGGTTGCGTGAGAGTCGGTGGTATGCGAGGCTCGCGCCTAGGTCTTTCGTCAAGACAGCGACTGGTCTTCCGTCCGTCATTTGCGCCTCAGTGTTGGAGCGTTATCCTCGTAGTGCAGAGATAACGCTTCAAAGTTAGGACTTTGTTTCGCCTGCAAGATAGCGCGCCACAATCGATACGTAAACCAGAAATTTTGACATAGCGTATCAATAATGATGTTTTCGGCATCTTTCCGGCGCCAGAACTCAAGCTCTGCACTGTCGTCCAACCGCGATATCTATTTTCCACCGTACCGCATTCCTCGTGGAATGGAGATCCAGATCACCACATGCCCACCCTTCGTGAAACTATCCTCGCCGCGCTGTACGCGCGGCTGCAGCCGCTTGCCGCCCTTGTCCTGCGCGATGAGGTGCTGCCAGAGCGGATTCCGCCTTCCGGCTTGATCATCCTGCGCGATGGCCAGCCAGGCGAGCCGGATGTGACGCTCTCGCCCCTGCGCTACCACTACCAGCACCGGGCCGAGTTGGAAGTCGTCATCCAGGCAGGCACCGGCAGGGCCAGCGATTATGACACGCTGATCGCCACCATCGGCATGGCGCTGGAAGCCGACCGCACGCTCGGCGGCATCTGCGACTGGGTCGAACCCGAAGCGCCGGCCTCCGTCGATCTGCCCATCGAAGGCGCGGCGGCGCTGAAGGCGGCGGTGATCACCGTCGTGTTGCATTACACCACCACCGGCCCCCTGGCCTGACACCCCCAATATCGAGGAGACCCCCATGGCACGTGCGCAAGGCGCGCGGGCGCAGATGGCGCTTGCGTTCGAGACCACATACGGCACCCCGCCTGCGGGTGGCTTCACGAAGATGCCCTTTGCCAGCACCTCGCTGGGATCGGAACAGCCGCTTTTGAACAGCGAACTTCTGGGCTACGGCCGCGATCCCCTGGCCCC
Organism: uncultured Rhodobacterales bacterium; assembly: GCA_903917595.1. Lineage (GTDB taxonomy): Bacteria > Pseudomonadota > Alphaproteobacteria > Rhodobacterales > Rhodobacteraceae > Tabrizicola > Tabrizicola rara. The sequence continues at coordinate 42 of CAIXBE010000080.1, read as the reverse complement.
GATCAAGGACGCGGTGACGGCGGACGGCGATGTCATGGTGCC
>CAIXBE010000079.1 GCA_903917595.1 uncultured Rhodobacterales bacterium | reverse complement strand
TTTCACCTCGCAGGTCGGCGGCTATAGCCCACCCCCCGCAAAAAAATTGCGGTGACGCCAGCTTCGTTGCGGTTTCGATATTCTCTTCGCAGGCCCGTGCCGACGTTCGTGATCGAAGCAAAAGCGTTCTGTATGTCGCCCTTGAACGACCGCTCTCCGCCCTAAGTCCCGCGTGAGGAGCACTTGATGTTCCAAGCGCGGCAGTTGACTGCTTGCATCCTGCTCAGATTTCTCACCTCCCTCGTTTGTCTGCCACCGACCAAACCACCGACCCAATGGTCAGCAGCGCACCGATCAGCGGCTCCACGTCCGATGCCTGGACCAGGCCTTTGGCGACCAGCGCGGTGCCAGCGACGGTCAGGATTTGGCGGATGAGGGCGAGGATTGCAGGTTTCAGCATGGTGTTCTCCAGTTCAGATTTCATTGGTGGTGGCGAGGAATTCGCCCGCCTTCATGGTCGGCAGGCGCTGCAGGCGAGGCGGGTAGGCTGCGGGCCAGCGCGCGCCCAGAAGGCGTGACTTGGCGATGCGGGCGATGGTGACGGCGTCGGACTGGTTGCCGCCCAGCACATAGAAATGCGTGTCATCCTGTCCGACCGCGAAGCCGACGTGGCCGCCAGAACCGCGCTCAAAGATCAGCACCGCACCGGTGACGGGCTTGGTCTCCTGCCCGAACAGCAGCCAGTTGCGCGCCCAATAGGGATTGGTGCCCAGCGCGCCGGGAAGTGGCTCATCGGGCAGGGCCATGCGGATGCAGGTCTCCACGAAGTCGCCGCACCAGGGGTTCTTGCTCGGGTCGCCCAAGGAGCGGCCATCACGCTTCAGCCAGTCCATCAGCCAGCTGCGGTCGCGCGCCTCATTGCGGCCCAGCGCTGTTTTCGCCTCGGTGATCCACGGCAGCGGGCCGGGTGGGGCCAATGCGGCCGCACGTCCATTTGCGGACAGCAATTGCTTCAGCGCCCGTGCGGTGCGGACACCCCATTTGCCGTCGATGGCACCGGGGCTGTGGCCAAGTTTGTCCAACCCGCTCTGGATCAAGCGGAGGGGGTCGCGGGGGTCGAGGTTCATGGGGTGGCTCCTTTTGTCCGTCGCCGGGCATGAAAAAACCCGCCGTGTTGGCGGGTGGGGGTGATCGGGTAGATGGTCGGGGTCAGGGTCGCTGCGCTAGCTCGCGCAGCAACGTGTTGGTTTCGCGGGCCTGCTGCTTTAGTTCGTTGATCGACACTGACAGGGCGTCAAAGCGCACGTCCTGCCGGGTCGCGCTGTTTTCCAGCACGCGGACTCGGGCTTCGAGTTGCGCCGAACTGGCGCGCTCGGCCAAGATCATCTCCCGGGTTTCGGTCAGGGCCGAGGTCAGCCGGTCGGCGGCACCTTGCAGCGACGCCAAGGTGCCGCCGCCCCACCAGATCAGGCCGGTGGCAGAGACAAACAGGGTCCAGGCCAGAGCCTGGTTGAGGGTAATGCCGCGTTCGCTACGTTCGATCATGGTGTCTGCCAATCCTGAAGGTCATACAGGGAATTTCGTGGTGCCTCGAAGAGGTCTTGGTGGCGCTCAGATCGACGCAAAGCGCGTCCAGATCGCGTCGATCTGCTCCGCGGTCATTCCGACAGCCGCGGCAATCATCGCGGTCATCGGGTCGGTCCGGTAGGCCATCTGGAAGGCCGCAAAGGTGACGCGGGCATCCGTTTGGTCCGGTTCCGGCAGGGCAGCGAATGTGGGCTCAAGGGCTGCAGGAACGACGCCGGTTGCCGCAGCGGCAACGGCTTCCTTTGCGCTGAACAAGCCCAGTCGGTGCAGTGCAATGAAGACCTGACGGCGTGTCAGCGGTGGGATCGCGGCCTGGAGATCTTCGGGCTCCGGATCCGGGATCGGTTCGGGCGCGAAGGGCGCGATGTCTTGTCTTTTCGAGGCCTTGGGCCAGAGGGCATGGCCCTGTTCGACGATGACCACATGGCCGGTCACGTCGGTCAGGGCGAGGATGGTGCGTTCGGCATTGCGCCATTCGGCTTGCATGGATCAGATCCCGATCAGA
>CAIXBE010000078.1 GCA_903917595.1 uncultured Rhodobacterales bacterium | reverse complement strand
GTTATCGGCGCAGATGGGTTTTCCTTTGTCACGCCGGAAAAATCCGGGGTCGAGGAAATACGCGAAACGCTGGGCACGCGGGGCGAGATCACCGGCCAAAGTTGGACACGGATACATTCGCTTGGCGCTGTAACCCTTGGCAATGATGTGGAAATCGGAGCGAATGTCTGTATCGACCGGGGCACGATCCGCGACACGACGGTTGGGGATGGCAGCAAACTGGATAACCTTGTCCATGTCGGTCACAACGTCCAGATCGGCCGCGATTGCCTGATCTGCGGTCAGGTCGGCATCGCCGGATCGGCGCGGATCGGTGACCGGGTAGTGCTGGCCGGGCAATGCGGCGTCAATGACAACATCTTTGTCGGCAATGACGTGATTGCCGGGGGGGCGACCAAGATCTTCACCAACGCTCCGGCGGGGCGGGTGCTATTGGGCTATCCGGCGGTGAAGATGGAAACCCATGTCGAGATGCAAAAGGCGCTGCGCCGGTTGCCCCGGCTGGCGGACCGTCTGGCGGCCCGGGTGGCGGCGCTGGAAAAGGGCGTTCCCTTCGCGCCCGACAGTGATTAGAGCAAAACCACGACGGGTGGGGGACTAGATGACGGCAGCAACGCGGGCCGAGATCGAAGCGGCGGTGATCACCATTCTCGCCGCGCAGCTGCTGCTGCCGGTGTCCGACGTGGCCCCGGATGCGCGGCTGGATGACCTTGGTCTGGACAGTCTTGGCAAGGTCGAGGCGATCTTTGCGTTGGAAGAACGCTTTGCGATCTCGATTCCCTTTAACGCCAATGAGCCCGACTTGCCGGAGTTTGATTTTGCCACGGTGCCCGGAATCGTCGACGGAGTCGCCGGTCTGATTGCCGCCAGATGAGGCGGGTGGTCATCACCGGAATCGGCACGGTGAATGCCCTTGCCAAGGACGTGCCGGGCACGTTTGCGGCCTTGACCGAGGGGCGGTCGGGGATTGGTCCGCTTGGGTTTCGGGATGCCGACCGGTTGACGATCCGCATCGGGGCGGAAGTGCGGGACTGGGACCCTGCGGCCCATTTGCCCGCCGCCAACTTGCCGCTGTACGACCCTGTCACGCAGTATGCGCTGGTCGCCGGGGCCGAGGCGGTGGCAATGGCGGGCCTGCCTTTCGGTCTTGGGGCACGCGGCGGGGTGATCCTTGGCACGGCGGCTGGCGGGATTTCCACCTGGGAGGACAGCTACCGCGCGGTTTTTGCCGAAGGGCGCAACCGGGTGTCGCCGCTTGTGGTGCCGCGCCTGATGCACAATGCCCCCGCCTCGCATCTGTCGATCGCACATGGGCTGCAGGGGCCAGTGTTTGCGGTATCGTCGGCTTGTGCCAGTGCCAATCAGGCGATGGGGCTGGCGTTGCAGCAGATCCGGTCGGGGGCGGCCGATGTCATGCTGACCGGCGGGGCCGAGGCGATGCTGTGTTTTGGCGGCGTCAAGGCCTGGGAGGGGTTGCGCGTGCTGGCCCCCGACATGTGCCGGCCGTTTTCCTTGGGGCGCAAGGGGATGGTGATCGGCGACGGGGCAGGGGTGCTGGTCTTCGAGGAAGAGTCCCACGCCCGCGCGCGCGGTGCGACGGTGCTGGCCGAGGTGGCGGGCTTTGCGATGACCGCCGACGCCCGCGACATCGTGGCCCCAGACCCCGACGGTGCCGCTGCCGCGATGCGGGGGGCATTGGCCGACGCGGGGCTATCCCCAGCTGACATCGGCCATATCAATGCGCATGGAACGGGCACACTGGCCAATGACCGCAGCGAGAGTCTGGCCATCGTCCGGGTCTTTGGCGACCATGCGCCGCCTGTGTCCTCGACCAAGGCGGCGCATGGCCACGGCATCGGGGCGACCGGCGCATTCGAGGCCATCGCCTGCATTCTGGCGCTGTCCCGGGGGATTTTACCGCCGACGCTGGGCTTTCAGGCGCCGGACCCGGAGTGCCGGGTTGATCTGGTGCATGGTGTCGCGCGGGGGGCAAGGGTCAACGCGGTGATCAGCAACGCCTTTGCCTTTGGCGGGCTGAATGCGGTGCTGGTTCTGCGTCAGGCCTGAACGAAAGAAGGTCGGCCTGCAATGCGGCCGACCCTGTTTCCATGCGGCAAAAGGCGGACTACCGCCCTTTGATCACTGATCTGCGGCAGCTTTGGCGGCGGTGTTTGCCAGATCGGCCGCGTGATTGGCTGCATCGACCGCCGCCAGACCTGCGGTGATGCCGGCAAGCGAAAGCTTTAGATCGACGCGTTGATCCGGTGCGACATAAGGCACAACAGAGATTGTCGCCTCGGCCCCATTCTTCAGCGCCTCCACTTCTTCGGCGGTAAACCCAAGCCGTGCGATGCAGCCGATTTCGGTGCAGACCGTGAATGGATAGGCCTTTGCTTCGCCGCCATCAATTTTCAGCGACATGCCGGCCGTCAGCAGGGTTTCCAGAGGTGCGATGAAGGTGGCCCCGGCAGCAGCCGGCCCTTCAGTACCCGCAGGCAAGCCGAACAAGGAAAATTCTGCCGTCGCAGCGCCCGCGCCATCTTTCAAGAGCATGTAAAGCTGACAGGTTGCGATCCCTGCTTCGTTCTTGACACACCGCTGTTCCCAGGCTTCGAAATTCGCCTCGGTATATGGCTTGCCTGGCTCTGCGCCAGCAACCTCGACGCCCATCGACAAGCCTTCATCTGTCGTCGCGTCCGCTGCAACAACGGGAACTTCAACCGGGGTTTCGGTCGTCTGTGCCAAGAGCGGCGATGTTGCCAACACAAGAAAGAGTGCAAGCGAGGATGTCTTAGTCTTGGCCATCTGGGGCTATTCCTTCGGTCGTTCAATCTGATCGGGCGGTGTGTAGCATGCAGACTTGACCAAGTCAGGTTGTAAAGTTCACCTTCGGCAATGTTCTGCATTGCCGCGGGTCGAAGCCCGATAGATCAAAAAAAGGGCCGGGATGCCCCGGCCCTTTTCGTGTCAATTTTTTTTGCTCCCTGTCGGACTGGCCGACTTCATTGGCAAAGACGCTAAGGCGGAAACTGGGGTGCGTCAACGGTATTTTACAAACCTGCGACAGAGGGCCGGCCAAAAAAAGCCGCGCCTTTTGCGGGGCGCGGCCAGTCGACAGGGAGGAGGTCACAATCAGGTGCCGAAACAACGCTGCCTGATATCAACAGGCTGGCACAAAAGGGTTAAGGATGTATTTTGACCTTGATCGCCAACCTGGCGACATTGGGTGCGCCGCTTTGGCGGCGAAAGGTGAGGTGGGTTGTGACGCTTGATACGGGAACCAACGGGGCGCAGGCCCCGGATCGGATTTTTGTCGGCGGGGGTGGGGCGGGCTACGCGCTGCCGCAATCGCTGCTGTTGGGCTATGGTAACCGGCACGGACTGATTGCCGGGGCGACCGGCACCGGAAAGACCGTCACGCTGCAGATCCTTGCCGAAGGCTTTTCGGCTGCCGGGGTGCCGGTGTTCCTGTCGGATGTGAAGGGCGATCTGTCCGGCATCGCGGCATCTGGGTCGGCCAGCCACAAGCTGCACGAGCCTTTCACCAAGCGCGCGGCCACCATCGGGCTGGATCTGCAATACCGCGCCTTTCCGGTGATCTTCTGGGACCTTTTCGGCGAAAAGGGCCATCCGGTCCGGGCCACGGTCAGCGAAATGGGACCGCTGCTGATTTCGCGGCTTCTGGAATTGTCCGAGCCGCAAGAGGGCGTGCTGAACGTCGCGTTCAAGCTGTCGGATGAAGAAGAACTGCCGCTGCTGGACCTCAAGGACCTGCAGGCGCTGCTAGGGTTTGTGGCCGAGAATGCCGAGGATATCTCGGGGCGCTATGGGCTGGTGTCAAAGGAATCGGTCGGCGCCATCCAGCGCCGCTTGCTGGTGCTGGAAAATCAGGGCGCGGCCAGTCTTTTTGGCGAACCGGCGCTGGAACTGTCCGATCTGATGCTGACCGATGCCGAAGGTCGGGGCCGGATCAGCATTCTGGCCGCCGACAAGTTGATGAATTCGCCGCGGCTTTATGCGACGTTCCTGTTGTGGCTTCTGTCGGAACTGTTCGAGGCGCTACCCGAGGTTGGCGACCCGGAAAAACCCAAGCTGGTGTTCTTTTTCGACGAAGCGCATCTGTTGTTCGAGGACGCGCCGAAAGCGCTGGTCGACAAGGTCGAACAGGTGGCGCGGCTGATCCGGTCCAAGGGGGTCGGGGTCTATTTCATCACCCAGAATCCGGCCGACGTGCCCGACGACATTCTGGGCCAGCTTGGCAACCGGGTGCAACACGCGCTGCGCGCATTCACCGCACGCGACCAGAAGGACCTGGCGAAGGCCGCCGAGACCTATCGGCAGAACCCGGCCTTCGCCATCGAAGACGCTATCCGCGATGTCGGCACGGGTGAGGCGGTCACCTCGTTTCTGGAGACCAAGGGCATCCCCGGTATTGCCGAGCGCACGTTGATCCGGCCCCCCTCCAGCCAGCTTGGGCCGCTGGATGCGGCGGTGCGGGCCGAGGTGATGCGGGCCTCACCCGTGGCTGGGAAATACGACCAGACCATCGATCGCGACAGCGCCTGGGAACGGCTGCGGGCACGGGCGGCGCGGGCGGGAGAGCCTAAAACCGAAGACGTAGGCGGGCGTGAGTTTGGCCATGCAAAGCGCTATGACGGCCAGACCGAGGCGGCTCCGCGAAAGCCTGCCGCAAGCAGCCGGTCGGATTCGGTGGTGACCACCTTTACCAAAAGCTTTGTGCGGCAGCTTGGCACAAAGTCGGGACAGGCCATCGTGCGCGGGGTGCTGGGTTCGATTTTCGGGAAACGCTAAGGGGCGGGAGGTTTCGGGCCGCAACGCCAAAAGGGTAAACGGAACGCCGGTCAGATTTCCTGCTCTGGTCATGAATGAGGGAAAGACATGGAACGATCACGCATCAACGACATCATGCGCGCAGCGGATGATCTGATCCGCCACCACGGCTTTGTGTTGCCGCCTTTTGCCTATTGGAGCCCCGAGGCCTTCAAGGCTCGGACGGATGCGGGGGCCATTGTCGCGGCCCGTTGTGGCTGGGACATCACTGACTATGGGCAGGGCCGGTTCGACGAGATGGGCCTTTTTCTCTTTACCCTGCGCAACGGGCGGCTGGCCGATCTGCAGCGCGGCGGCGGCATGTGTTATGCCGAGAAACTTTTGATCAGCCGTCAGGATCAGCTTTCGCCGATGCACACCCATGTCATCAAGGCCGAGGACATCATCAACCGCGGCGGGGCGACTTTGGTGGTCGAGCTTTACGGGTCCGACGATGCAGGCGGCTTCGCGGCGGATCGGGGCGGTGTGGTGCAATGTGACGGGATCACCCGGACCTATGGCCCCGGCGAAAAGCTGCGGTTTGCGCCCGGCGAAAGTGTCACCCTGATGCCGGGCGACTGGCATGCGTTTTGGGGCGAAGGCGGCGACGTGCTGATCGGGGAAGTCTCGACCGTCAACGATGATGTGACTGACAACGTCTTCCGCGAGCCGATTGGCCGCTTTGCCGAGATCGAGGAGGATGAAGCCCCGCTGCATCTTTTGGTCAGCGATTACGACCGCTGGCTTTGACGCCTGAGGAATGAAAAAGGGCGCGCCTGCCGTCGGCGGGCGCGCCCTTTTTTGGTCAGGTCCCCTAGTTGCCTTCAGCGTCCGGCGGGCAGATGCCGTTGACAAGGGCGGTCTTGCAGACAGCCTCGGTCGCGGCGGGTGCGGGCTCGGCGGCAGCAGGGGCTACGACGGGAGCTACTGCTGGGGTCGTAACAATTGGAGCCGCGGTGACAATCGACGGCGGGGGCAGTACGGCAAGGGTCGGGATCGCCCCTTCCGGGATAACGGGCTCGGGCTTTTTCGGCGCGATGGTCGGCGGGATATACAGACCCGTCGGCATCTCGCCCGACGCGGTCAGCACGATGACCTTTTCGCCGCCCTGAATCCGGCTGTATAGGTCGATGACGTCCTGGTTGATCATCCGGATGCAGCCGGACGAGGCATTGCGCCCGATCGACTGCCAGTCCGGCGTGCCGTGAATGCGGTAGCCATAGTCGCGCCCGCCCGATGTCAGGTAAATGGCCCGCGCGCCAAGTGGGTTGGTCGGGCCGCCCGGCTGGCCAACTTCGTCGAACTTGGCCAGTTCGGGCTTGCGCGCAATCATCTCTTTAGGTGGGATCCAGGTCGGCCAGGTTTTCTTTTCGGCAACGATAGCTTCGCCGGACCATTCAAAGCCGGACTTGCCGACCGCGATGCCGTAGCGGATCGCCTTTTTCTTGCCGATCACATAATACAAAAGTCGGGTTTTAGGGTTGATGATGATCGTGCCGATGGGCTGATCGGTCACATACTCGACAATCTGCCGGCGGTGGCTTTCGGGGATTTCCGCGACCGGCAGCGCCGGGATCGGGATGCCTGCGTCCATGGTCGCGACATAGACGTTGTCGTCGGGTTTCGGCAGCGGCGGCTGACCCGAGGCGCTGGTGCCCAGCGTCGGATCGACGCAAGCGGTAAGCGCCAGCAGGGCCAGCGTGGCGGGGACGGCAGAGAACTTGCGCAAAACGATAGCAGACAGGCGCATCACGGGGGCTCACATGTTCCAGTCCCGCAAGCGATATGCCCCGGGTTATCTGTGGATAAGTAACGCAGACGTGAGTTGCCGTCAAACCGTTCAAGGCCCGGAATATGATCGCACACGCGTGATTCCAGTGGATTTTTCGGCAAAACCCGGCGGCTTGGGCCGTAAACCGCGCCACCCGGATTGGCGGGCGTCACAGCCCGGTGCGGACTGCCCAAAGCTCGGGGAAGAGTTGCACCTCAAGCATCCGGCGCAGATAGGCCACGCCCGAGGTGCCGCCGGTGCCGCGCTTGAAGCCGATCACCCGTTCGACCGTGGTCACATGGTTAAAGCGCCAGCGGCGGAAGTAGTCCTCAAAATCGACCAGCTTTTCGGCCAGCTCATAAGCCTGCCAATGCGCCTGCGGGTCGCGGTAGACGGCTTCCCAGACCGCTTGCACGCCGGGGTGTGCAACCCATGCGGTGCGCAGGTCGCGGGTCAGGACCTCGACCGGAACGGGCAGACCCTGACGGTGCAACAGACGCAGCGCCTCGTCATACAACGTCGGGCGGGCCAGTTCCGCCTCCAACCGTGCCGTCACATCGGCGCGGTGGGCATGCGGGGCCAGCATCGCAAGGTTGCGGTTACCGACGGCAAATTCGATCAGCCGGTATTGCCAGGACTGAAAGCCGGAGGATTGGCCCAGCGTCTCGCGGAAGGTCGAATAGTCTGCGGGGGTCATCGTCCGCAGCACGTCCCAGGCCGAGTTCAACTGTTCGAAGATCCGGGAAATCCGGGCCAGCATCTTGAACGCCTCACGCGGGGCATCGGCAGCGATCTTTGCGCGCACTGCGTCCAACTCGTGCAGCGCAAGGCGCATCCACAGTTCCGAGGTCTGGTGCTGAATGATGAACAGCATCTCGTCGTGTGCGGCACTGATCGGGGTCTGCGCGGTCAGGATCTGGTCGATCCGCAAGTAGTCGCCATAGGACATCCGGCCGTCAAAGGCCATTTCCGCGCCATCATCAGCGGGGTTGTAGGGGCAGGTGGTCATGGGTCTCTCCTAAAATGAATGAAAGTTCACAAAGGGGAGAAAAGCTTTCGGTTCAGCACCGACAGGTTGCCGATGCGCCGCCACTGGGCAACCCAGCCAGAGGGGCGGCACAGGGGCAGGCGGTTGGCCATCAGGTGACCCGCGCGCGCTGTTTGAATTCGGGCTTGTCCCAGCTGCCGTAGTCCATGATCTTTGCCAGAATGCCGACCGCCCGGG
>CAIXBE010000077.1 GCA_903917595.1 uncultured Rhodobacterales bacterium | reverse complement strand
TCCGGGCTGATCGGTCGGATTCGTCCCCCACAGGACGCAAATGCGCCTTGACCCTTTCCGCTGCGTGATGGCATCTGGACTGGCATGGTGTCCACCAAGACGCAAAGCGTTCGGACTGAAACGGGAATGGGCAAGGGCGGACCGCAAGATGGCGCCCCTAACCCAACCGCCCCCGCGACTGTATGCGGCGAGCGGCTTTCCATCGGCCACTGGCCCCCGCAAGGGGCTGGGAAGGCGGAAAGCAGCTTTGACCCGCGAGTCAGGAGACCGGCCATGCAAGGAAACGGAACTGCCGTCGGGTGTGACGGCGAGGAGCATGAAAATGACGACGACCACTTCGACCCGCGTTTCGGAAAAGACCACCGCCCTTGTGTCGGTTCTTGGCATGTTGATGCTGGGTGCGGTCATCCTGTTCGCCGCTGGCCACGCGCAGTCGGCAACCCTGCATGACGCCGCCCATGACGTGCGTCACGCGACCGGCTTTCCCTGCCACTGACGCCCTGAGCTGATGTTTCAGAAAATGCTGACCAGCGCGCTTGGCGCTGGCTGTGCGGCATGGCTGCTTGCGGCCGTGCTGCATTTCGCATTCGTGCAGGAGTATATTCTTCTGGGCGAAACCTATGAAACCGGGGCTGCCGTGCATTTCGCTGGCGCTGCCCCCCAAACCGCTGAGGACGGCCACAGCCACGACGCAGGCGATGCCGCCCACAGCCATGACGAGGCCGCCGAGGCCGGCCATGACGATGGCAGCGCCGATGCGGCTCACACGACCCGCAACCTCTGGACGGTGGCCTTCTTCGGCCTTGTCTATGTGGCCTATGCAATGATGCTGGTCGCAGGCTTCGGGCTGGCCCGGGCTTACGGCATGACCATCACCGAACATCAGGGCCTGTTGTGGGGCATCGCCGGGTTCGCGGCATTCCAGCTTGCGCCCGCGATGGGCCTTGCGCCCGAACTGCCCGGGACGTTGGCCGCAGATCTTGGTGACCGGCAAATCTGGTGGTGGGGATGCGTTGCTGCCACCGCCACCGGGCTGGGTCTTCTGGCGTATGGCCGGGGCGTGGCAACTGTTGCGCTGGGCGCGGTCCTGCTGGCCGCCCCGCATGTTATCGGCGCACCCGGGGTCGAGGGCTTTTCCGGCGTCGCCCCGCCCGAGGTTTCGGCCGCGTTCTCTGCCCGTGTCCTTGGTGTGGCGCTGGCGGTCTGGGCACTTATGGGCTGGGTCGCAGGGTATCTTTGGTCCCGTGAGGCTTCAGGTTCATGATAATCTTGCCGCGATCCCTAGGGGGGTCGCGGCACTTAAAGGCGGTCGGATGATCACGCTTTCCCTTATCGGCATCGGCACCGGCAATCCGGACCACCTGACCGCTCAGGCGGTCCGGGCGCTGAACGCTGCCGACCTGATCCTGCTGCCAAGGAAGGGTGAGGACAAATCCGACCTTGCCGACATCCGCCGTCAGATTCTGGCTCAGGTCCTGACCAATGCGGTCCCGGTGGCGGAATACGATGTGCCAAGGCGGGCCGATCAGGCCGACTACCTTGGCGCGGTGAATGACTGGCACGACGCAATCGCCCGGACATGGGCCGACACGATCACTTCGCATCTGCCGGGTGGAGGCAAGGTCGCGCTGATGGTCTGGGGTGATCCCTCACTTTACGACAGCACCCTGCGGATTGCCGCCCGACTGCCCGACCTTGTGGTCAAGGTGATCCCCGGCATCACCAGCCTGCAGGCGCTTACGGCGGCGCATGCGATTCCGCTGAACACTCTGGCCGCGCCGGTCACCATCACCACCGGCCGCCAGTTGCGCGATCATGGCTGGCCTGCGGGCGCGGTGACGCTGGCCGTGATGCTGGACAAGGGCGGGGCGTTTACCTGCCTAGACCCCAAGGACGTGACGATCTGGTGGGGGGCCTATGTCGGTATGGCCGAGGAATGCCTGATCCGTGGCCCGCTGGCCGACGTGTCCGACGAAATCCTTGCCACCCGCGCCCGGCTTCGGGCCGAACATGGCTGGATCATGGACATCTATCTGTTGCGTCGCGGTCATGACAACTGATCTTATCGCCCGTGCCTTGCCGTTTTACGGACTGCCGCCTGACACACCGCTGACCCTGCTGAACCGCTCGGAAAACGAGACATGGCTGGCGGGTGGCCTGATCTTGCGGCTGCACCGGCAGGGGTATCACACCCGGGACGAGATTGCGTCAGAACTGGACTGGCTGACCGCGCTGCAAGACCTGCCGGGTCTGCGTGCCGTGCGCCCCATAGCCGGGCGGGACGGGATGGTCAGCGACATCGACGGCCGCTTTGTCGTGGGCTTTACCCCCATCGCCGGGCAGGAACTGCAACCCGGCGATGACCTTTCCCGTTGGTTCGCCCCCTTGGGAGAAATCACCGCCCGGCTGCATTTGCAGTCAAGGAGCTGGACACCCCCTTCCGGGTTCACCCGCAAACGTTGGGACGTGGACACAATCCTTGGCCCCCAGCCGCATTGGGGCGACTGGCGGCATGCCCCGGGGTTGGACGCGGACGGCTTGCGGCTATTGGAACGGGCAACGGCGGCGCTGAAACGTGACCTACAGGCCTATGGCACCGGGCCCGATGTCTTTGGCCTGATCCACGCCGACCTGCGGCTTGCCAATCTGATGGCGGATGATCAGGGCCTGACGGCAATCGACTTTGACGACTGCGGCTTTAGTTGGTGGGTCTATGACCTTGCCTCGGCGGTCAGCTTCATCGAGACCGACCCCCGCCTGCCTGACCTGATCGCCCGCTGGTGCGAGGGGTATGCGCAGATCGCCCCCTTGCACGCACCAGACCGCGCGTTGATCCCGGCGATGATCTTCCTGCGCCGGGTGCTTTTGACCGCGTGGCTGGCGACCCGCGCCGACAGCGATACCGGCCGGGCGTTGGGCGGCCCGGCCTTTACGACCGGAACGCTGATGTTGGCGGGCGCATACCTGACCGACGGCTTGGCCCGGTTCCGCGTGTAAGGATCACTCGGCCAGACACTCGGCAATCGACTTTGCAAGGCCGGTGATCAGTGTGCCATAGGCATCCGGTCCCGGCTCCAGCGACGAGCCAACAGGATCCAGCGCCGCGCCGATTTTGACTCCGACCTCCTCGGCCAGCATTTCGACCATAGCCGGATCATGCTGGGCCTCGGGGAAGACGCAGAAAATGGCCGTTGTCTCATCCGAATTCACAATCTCGGACACGCGCGCAGCGCCCGGCGACGCGGCATCACCCAGCGCGATGGTTCCGGCTGGTGTCAGACCGAAGTAGTTGATGAAATAGCCATAGGCGTCGTGATAGGTCACGAACGGAAGGTCCTTGACCGGCTCTAGCAGCGCCTTCGCCTCGGCCTCGGCGACAGCAATCCTGGCGCTGGCGGCTTCGGCATTGGCGGCGTAGGTCGCCGCATTGTCGGGGTCCAGCCGCGACAGTTCCGCCGCGATCAGCGTGATCCACCACTGCGCGGTTGACGGGTCAAGCCAGACATGCGGGTCGATGGTGCCTGCGCCTTCTTCGTGACCGTCTTCCTCTGCATGGTCTTCATGCTCTTCACCGCTGGCAATGCCGCCTGCGAAGTAGTTGATCTTGTAAGTGCCGACATCGTCAAACAGCGTCAGAACCGCGCCCTCGACGCTGCGGGCGTCCAGCGCACTGTCCAGCCATGGCGTCAGTTCCGGGCCGACCCAGATCACCAGACCGGCATCGGCCAGCGAGGTCATATGGCTGGGCTTCAACTGGAAATCATGCTCGTCCGCGCCCTTACCCAGCAAAAGCTCTGGCGTGCCAAGGTCGCCCATCACCATGGCCACGATGGAATGCACCGGCGGAATGTCGGTCACGACGCGCGGCACCTCGGCCATGGCCACGGTGCTGGTCAGAAGAAGGGCAAGAAGGGAGCGCATGAAATGGGCCTTTCGGTTTCGGGTGCCATGGTCTATGTATGTAATATTATAACCTGTCAAGGCGACCTTCATGACAAATGCCGTCATCGCTGACTGCCCCGGCTGCACGGTCCCGGACCTGGCTTTTGCCCAGCATGACCATGCCCATTGCGCCGCTGATGCGCTGACCCGCGCCGAGACGGTCACCACCGCCTCGGGTGCGCGGTTGACGCCTGTGCGCCGCCGGGTGCTGGAGATTTTGCTGGAGGAACACCGCGCTTTGGGGGCCTATGACGTGCTGGCCCGGCTGGCCGCCGATGGCTTTGGCAACCAGCCCCCGGTTGCCTATCGTGCGTTGGAGTTTCTGGTCGATCAGGGCCTTGCGCACCGCATCCAGCGGCTGAACGCCTTCACCGCCTGCGCCCATATGGGCGAGACGCATGCCCCTGCCTTCCTGATCTGCCGCATCTGCCAAAGCGTTGCCGAAACCGCGGCGGATGCGGCCCGGCTGGCGCTGGAGGTTGAGGCCGTGCGAACCGGGTTCACCATCGAGCGGTCGACAATCGAGGCGCTGGGCTTGTGCCCCACCTGCCAGAGTGCCGGCACATGAGCCTGATTACCGCCGATCATGTCTGCGTGCGCTTTGGTGCGGAGGAGGTGCTTCACGACATCAGCCTGCAGATCGCTGCGGGCGAGATCGTGACCATTCTTGGCCCGAACGGATCGGGCAAATCAACGCTTCTGCGGGCGTTGTTGGGCATTCTGCCGGTGGCCGAAGGTCGTATCCTGCGGCAGGCGGGGTTGCAGATCGGCTATGTTCCGCAGCGGCTGATGGTGGACAAGACCATGCCGATCACCGTCCGCCGGTTCCTGTCGCTGCCGACGCGGGTCAGCGATACCGAGGCGGCCGAGGTGCTGGCGCGTGTCGGGATGTCTGGCCATGGGCAGGACCAGATGACCGCCCTGTCAGGCGGGCAGTTGCAGCGGGTTCTGCTGGCCCACGCGCTTTTGGGGAAACCGCAGCTTTTGATGCTGGACGAGCCGACCCAAGGGCTTGACCAGCAGGGCGAGGCGGCCTTTTACCAGCTGATCCAGCAGGTCCGGACCGCCACCGGTGCGGCGGTGCTGATGATCAGCCATGATCTGCATGTGGTGATGGCGGCATCCGACCGGGTGATCTGCCTGAACGGGCATATCTGCTGCGAAGGCACCCCGCGCGTGGTGTCCACCGCGCCGGAATACCGGGCGCTGTTCGGGCTGGGGACCGAAGGTGCGCTGGCGCTGTATCGGCATGAACATGACCACGACCACGCCGACGGTCCCGCGCATCATCATCACGCACATCACGACCATGAGCATGACCATGCTTGACGATTTCCTTGTCCGTGCCGGTCTTGCCGCCGTGGGCCTAAGCCTTGCCACTGGCCCACTTGGGGCCTTTGTCGTCTGGCGGCGGATGGCGTATTTCGGCGATGCCACCTCGCATGCGGCGGTGTTGGGGGTGGCGCTGGCATTGGCGACCGATCTTCCGATCGGGCTGGGCACTCTGACCGTAGCACTGGCCATGGCGGTGACCGTGGCGGGGCTTTCGGCGCGGGGCTGGGCGATGGACACCACGCTTGGGGTGCTGGCACATTCGGCGCTTGCATTCGGGCTGGTGGCGATCAGCTTCTTTCCAGCCGTGCGCACCGACCT
>CAIXBE010000076.1 GCA_903917595.1 uncultured Rhodobacterales bacterium | reverse complement strand
TTGCCGGCGTTTTCGGGGTTCACCGCTTCGGTTGCGACGACATTGGGGTCATAGACCGCACGAAACAGGAAGAACCCGCCGATCAGGATTGCGGTCACCCCGACAGCGCGGGTCCGGCCACGCGGCAGCTTGCGCCAGGCCAGGATCGCCGCCGCCACTGACAACGCCCCCAGCGCCAGACCCAAGAAGATGCCGGGGCCACCAGCCGCCCAGTTTTCTGGGTTGGGTCTGGCCGAAACCAGCACCACCGCCAGCCCGCCAAGTGCGGTAAAGCCCATGACCCCGGTTGAAAACAGCCCGGCATAGCCCCACTGCATGTTGACCCCAAGTGCGGCGATCGTCGCCAGTAGGGCAAAGTTCAGCAGGTTCAGCGCCAGGCTCCAGCTCTCAAAGATGCCGGTCAGCAGATACAGCACGGCCACACCGCCAAAGAGCATCAGATTGCGGTTCATCACAGCGATTTCCCCTTGAAGAGGCCGGTGGGCATGAACAGCAGCACGATGATCAGGATCGTGAAGCTGACGGCGAATTTGTAATCGGTGGCCATCAGTTGCAGTAGGCCTTCGGGGGCCATGTCAGCCGGCAGAAGATAGGTCACGATCTTCTTCCAGGCGTTGGTTACTAGAACCTCGGAGAAGGCGACGACGAAGGCCCCGGCAATCGCGCCCAAGGGGTTGCCAAGGCCACCGACGATGGCGGCGGCAAAGATCGGCAGCAAAAGCTGGAAATAGGTGAAGGGTTTGAAGGACTTGTCCAGCCCGTACAGCACGCCCGCGATGGTGGCCAGCGCCGCGACGATGATCCAGGTCACTGCGACCACCCGGTCGGGGTTGATGCCGGACAACAGCGCCAGATCCTCATTGTCGGAAAACGCCCGCATCGACTTGCCGGTGCGGGTCTTCTGCAAGAAGCGGAATAGGCCCCAGACCACGACCGCCGCTGTGACGACGGTCACCGCCGCCGTGGTCTTGATCGCCAAGGGTTCGGCCAGACCGGTCGCGGCCTTGAAGTCCTGCGGGTTCAGCAAGAACCGTGCGCCGTCGGAAAAGTTCTGCTCGTCAACGCCGATAATCAGACGCACGACGCCGTTCATCACGAACATGACCCCCAGCGATACGATGACCACGACGGTCGAGGTCGCCTTTTTCTTGCGGTAGAACCGATAGACAATCCGGTCGGTCAGCAACAGGAACGCCGCGGTGGCCGCAATACCGAAGGGCAGGGCCAGAAGGGCTGTCGGCAGCGGACCAAGGCCGATGCCATAGCTTTGGAAGACCCATGTCAAAAGGATCGTGACCATGGTTCCAAAGGCCATGGTGTCGCCATGGGCAAAGTTGGAAAACCGCAGGATGCCGTAAACAAGGGTCACCCCCAGCGCACCAAGCGCAAGTTGCGAGCCGTAGGCCAACCCCGGAATGAAGATGTAGTTCAGAAAGGCTGTAAGGGCGTTCAGCGCGTCCATTGGTTCACTGTCCTGACTTGGGGGCGGCGGTGGCGGTTGGTCTTGGCATCAGCCGCCCTCGCCCGCGCAAAGGCCGGTATAGCTGGCCGGCAAACCCGTCATGTCCATGACCCCACCGGTTGAGTTGCTGTGGACCGTGAAAACAATCTGGCCGGTCGCATAGATATCCAGAAGGCCGGACATGCTGCTGAACTCAACGTCCTGCGGCGGAAAAGCGATTGTCACGCTGTTGTCCTTGGCACCACCGGCAATCGCTGTTCCCGTCAGGGGCGGAGTATCGGCAAGGGTAAGGGTCCAGACATCGCCCTTTTGCTTGACCAACACCGGGATATCGCCCGCCGGTTCGCAGGTTGCCATCACGCACATGGTCTGCAGCGTGCAGTCAAAGGCCGCAAGGACCGGGGTCGGCAGCAAGGCAAGAACAGCAATCGCAGCGCGCATCATCATCCCCCCAGGAACGAGCGGCGGACTTCGGGGTCTTCCATCAGCGCCTTGCCGGTGTCGGTGAACCGGTTGCGACCCTGCACAAGCACATAGCCCTTGTCGGCGATGTCCAGCGCCTGCCGTGCGTTCTGTTCGACCATGAGGATGGAAATCCCGGTGCGCGCCACCTCGATGATGCGGTCGAAAAGTTCATCCATCACGATCGGGCTGACCCCTGCGGTGGGTTCATCCAGCATCAGCACGCGCGGCTGGGTCATCAGCGCCCGGCCCACGGCAACCTGTTGACGCTGGCCGCCGGACAATTCGCCCGCCGCCTGATGCCGCTTGTTCTTGAGGATTGGGAACAGGGTGTAGACCTGCTCCAACGTGGTCTGAATGTTGTCGCCGCGCAGGAAGGCGCCCATTTCCAGATTTTCCTCAACCGTCATGCTGGTGAAGATGTTCGATGTCTGCGGCACAAAGGCCATGCCCTTGGCCACCCGCGCTTGAGGCGAAAGTGCGGTGATATCCTCACCGTCCAGCCGCACCTGACCGCCGCGCAAGGACAGCATGCCGAAAACGGCTTTCATGGCAGTTGATTTGCCGGCACCATTCGGGCCGACGATCACCGCGATCTCGCCCTTTTCCACGGCAATCGTGCAGCCGTGCAGGATGTCGACCGGGCCGTAGCCGCCGGTCATCGCATCGCCGATCAGGAAGGGTTCAGCCATTGGCCGCGCCCTCCTTGACCTTGTTCTTCAGGCCGGTGCCCAGATAGGCCTCGATCACCCGTTCGTTGTTCTTGACCTCGTCCACGGTGCCTTCGGCCAGCACCTTGCCTTCGGCCATGCAGATCACCGGGTCACACAGGCGGGCGATGAAATCCATGTCATGTTCGATGACGCAGAACGTATAGCCGCGTTCCTTGTTCAGCCGGATGATCGCATCGCCGATGGTGTTCAAAAGCGTGCGGTTCACCCCGGCGCCGACCTCGTCCAGAAAGACGATCTTGGCGTCGACCATCATGGTGCGGCCCAGTTCCAGCAGCTTTTTCTGCCCGCCGGAAATCATGCTGGCCTTCTGGTCGGCCAGATGGCTGATCGTCAGAAACTCCAGCACCTCATCAGCCTTGTCGCGGATGCGCTGTTCCTCGGTCGTGATGCGGCCACGGGCAAACCATGTGTTCCAGATCACCTCTCCCGCTTGGTTGGGAGGGACCATCATCAGGTTTTCGCGGACGGTCATGCTGCCAAATTCATGCGCAATCTGAAAGGTCCGCAACAGGCCCTTGTGGAAAAGGGTATGTGGGGCCATCCCCGTGATATCCTCGCCGTCCATAAGGACGCGGCCACTGGTAGGTGGCAACCTCCCAGCGATCACGTTGAAAAGAGTGGTCTTCCCCGCACCGTTTGGCCCGATCAGCCCGGTAATCGACCCGGTCTTGATGGTCAGGGACGCGCCGTTGACGGCGCGAAAGCCCCCGAAATGCCGGTGAAGGTCTTCGACTACGATCATCCGTTTCCCCCTGCGACCCGCCTCTCGACCCTTTCGGATGGGGCAGGTTCATGTGCAACGGCCCGGGGAAATGCCCGGGCCGCGCGTTTGTGTCAATCGTAAAAGCGGATCAACGGAAGCCGATGGTTTCGAGAGCGCCACCCTTGACTTCGAACTGGCGGTAGCGACCAGCGCTTTCGCCTGCGCCGATCAGTTCCACAGCGGTGGCACCTTCATAGTCGACGTCGGTGCCTGCAGCGATCAGCTCCAGTGCCTTGGCCAGTTCGCCGGGATAGATCTTCTCGCCCGGTGCGTTGGCAACATCAAGGACCTTGTCCTTGTAGACAGCCGGGTCCGACGAGCCTGCAGCCTGCATCGCCAGAGCGAACAGGGCAGCGGCGTCATAGGATTCCGGCGTGTAGGCGTTGGCGCCGTCAAAGCCATTGGCGGTGCCCATTTCGATCAGCGTTGCAGCGCCGGTCGAATCCGAGCCTGCAATCTGGCCATAGGACCCGTCCAAAGCAGCGCCGATGGCGGCGGGAAGCGATTCGCCATACATGCCGCCCGGCAGACCGAAGGTTGCGAAGGCACCGGTGTCCAGCGAGGCCTGGATGATGCCCTTGCCGCCCTGGTCCAGATAGCCCGCCACGACCAGAAGGTCACCACCGGCCGAGGCCAGCGCCGCAACTTCGGCCGAATAGTCAGCCTTGCCGTCTTCATGTGCCGCGTTGATCGTGACCACGCCGCCCTTGGCGGTGAACGAGGTCGCAATCGCTTCGGCCAGACCCTTGCCGTAGTCGTTGTTGGTATAGGTCAGGGCGATCGACTTGACGCCCTTTTCCATCAGGATGTCGGCCATGACTTCGCCTTCACGCGCATCCGAAGGTGCGGTGCGGAAGAACAGGCCGTCATCTTCAGCGCTCGAAAGTGCAGGCGATGTCGCCGAAGGCGAGATCATGACCATGCCGTTCGGGCGGGCCACGTTCTGCAGGACAGCGCCGGTCACACCCGAGCAGTCGCCGCCGACGATGCCTTTGACGGCGTCGGAAGTGATCAGACGTTCCGCAGCAGCGGTGCCGGCTGCAGCGTCGCCGCAGGTGCTGTCGGCGCGGACGCCAACCATGGTCGAGCCGCCAAGGAACTTGCCGGAATCCGACACTTCCTTCATCGCCAGTTCAGCCGCTGCAGCCATGTCGGGCGTCAGCGATTCGATTGGGCCGGTAAAGCCGATCAGGATGCCGACTTTGACTTCTTCAGCAAAGGCAGCGCCGGACAGGGCCGCAGTGGCCGCGGTCGCGAGTAGCAGTTTTTTCATTTTTGTCTCCCTATTTGGATCGTAATCCCGGGTGCGACCCTAGAGGGGCATTTTTCAAAAGGAAAGCGGTTTGACGCAGGATTCTTGACGGAAC
>CAIXBE010000075.1 GCA_903917595.1 uncultured Rhodobacterales bacterium | reverse complement strand
GACCGCCCCTGGGTTCTGGGCATCATCCTGACACTGGCGATCCTGTTTCCGCTGCTTCTGGCGCTGGCCACTTGGCGCGATGCCCCTTGGCTTGCCTTTGCGATGGGGCTGGTTGCGGCCATGTTCGGGGCGGCCTTCGTGGCCTTTGTGCGCCGTGTCATCGTGATCTTTGACCGCGATGCCGGGACCGTTGTGATCCGCTTTGCCAGCCTTTTGGGCCAGACCGAGACGACGCTAGCACTTGCAGACATCACGCAGGCCGAGCTTGAGACCGTGGTCAACCGCTCGACCAAGTCTACGAATACGTCAAGCTCGACCAGCGAAACCCACCGGACGGTGCTGCATGTGGGAGCAGAGATCGTCCCGTTGGCCCCGATCTACACCGGCGGCAACGGTGCCGAGCGCGCGGCCACGGCCATCAATGATTGGTTGGCCCTGCCAGGTGCGTAACTGAAGCCGATTGCGTTGAAATTTACTGGCCATCAGGTTACGGGCCAGCTTGATCGATGAGTTCGCCCGACTTATCTGGAGCAGACGGCCTGCTGCCGCCCTTGTCGTCAAGGGTGGAATTCTTCAACAAAGTGAATGCCGGATTTTCCAGATGAAGGTCAAAGAATGCACCGCTGAAAGGCTTTTGATCCGACAAGGGCCAAACATCATTTCAGCCCTGCTGGGACTGGCGATGCTGGGGGCGTTATTCTACGTCGCCGGTTCGCAACTTTCGCATAGGGCAGGAATTGTTCTGAGCATCGCCGTCACTTGCGCCACTCTGCTATGGATTTTGATGGTCAGTCCGGTCCTTTCGGTTGTTCTGGATCTGACCCAGGCTTCGGGTTCGGTTCACTTGGGCAGCTTGCTCTTTCGTAGGCGTTGGGGTTTCGCGCTCGACGATCTGCAAAGTGCGGAATTGGTGCCGGATGCACTTTGGTTGATCGATCCCGAAGGCACTTTGATCCGTGATCTGGTGCCGGGTTTATCCCATCCTGCATGGGAGGTTGAACCCGCTCAACGCCCGGCACTAATTCTCTCGGGCGGTCGCAAAATCCCGCTCGCTCCTCCAGGTCTGTTGCCCGGACGATGGGTGCCGTCGCTTGATCTGATCAATGCGTGGCTACAAGAGTCGCGCCAAGGGCCTCCGGTTCGACCGACAGAGACTTGACTTAGGCTATCCCCAAGCGTATCCGCACCGCAATTCTCCGGAGGCATGCCGCTTCCGGTCCTGTGGGCATTGCCCGGGATCGCCATCCGTCAGCGCGTTGCGCCCACGGGTGCCATTCCGCTTTGCGCGTGTGGCCGGGTTTGCGACAGGCACCTGGCGCCCCATATCGGGGCAAACCGAAGATGAGGTGACGCGATGTTCGAAAGCCTTTCAGAACGCCTTGGTGGCGTATTCGACCGCCTGACACGCGCGGGCGCACTGTCCGAGGCTGACGTCATCACCGCCCTGCGCGAGGTTCGCACCGCACTTCTGGAGGCCGACGTTTCGTTGCCGGTTGCCCGCGACTTCATCAAGCGGGTGCAGGAACGGGCCACTGGCTCTGCGGTCACCAAGTCGATCACCCCCGGCCAGATGGTCGTCAAGATCGTCCATGACGAACTGATCCGCGTCCTTGCAGGTGACGGCCCGGCTGACGCGCTGAAGATCGACAATCCTCCGGCGACGATCCTGATGGTGGGTCTGCAGGGGTCAGGCAAAACCACAACGACGGCCAAACTTGCCAAGCGGCTGAAGGAAAAGAACGGCAAGAAGGTGCTGTTGGCATCCCTTGACACCAACCGCCCCGCCGCGATGGAGCAGTTGGCGATCCTTGGCGCGCAGATCGGCGTCGATACCTTGCCGATTGTCAAAGGCGAAACCGCAGTCCAGATCGCCAAGCGGGCCAAGACCCAGGCCAACATGGGCGGCTATGATGTCGTCTTCCTGGACACCGCTGGCCGTCTGCACATCAACGAAGTCTTGATGGACGAAATCCAGTCGGTCCGCGACATCGCCCAGCCCCGTGAAACCCTTCTGGTCGTCGATGGCCTGACCGGTCAGGACGCGGTGAACGTCGCCACCGAATTCGACGGCAAGGTCGGTATCACCGGCGTTGTTCTGACCCGGATGGACGGCGACGGTCGCGGCGGGGCGGCCCTGTCGATGCGCGCGGTCACCGGCAAGCCGATCCGCTTTGTCGGCCTTGGCGAAAAGATGGACGCGATCGAGGTCTTCGACGCCGACCGTGTCGCCGGCCGCATCCTTGGCATGGGCGATATCGTGGCCCTCGTCGAACGCGCGCAGGAAACGTTCGAGGCTGAACAGGCAGAACGCATGGCCCGGCGCTTTGCCAAGGGCATGTTCAACATGAACGACCTGAAGATGCAGCTGGACCAGATGCTGAAAATGGGCGGCATGCAGGGGTTGATGGGCATGATGCCGGGCATGGGCAAGATGGCCAGTCAGGCCGATGCGGCGGGTCTGAACGACAAGATGCTGCATCATCAGGTGGCGCTGATCAACTCGATGACCAAGAAGGAACGGGCCAATCCCGACCTCCTCGCCGCCAGCCGCAAAAAGCGCATCGCCGCGGGTGCGGGGCTGGATGTGGCCGACGTGAACAAGCTTTTGAAGCAGCATCGGCAGATGGCCGACATGATGAAGAAGATGGGCAAGGGCGGCATGATGAAGCAGGCCATCAAGTCGCTGATGGGCGGCAAGGGTGGCATGCCTGATCCGTCGAAGATGACGCCCGAGCAATTGGCCGAAGCTGCCAAGGGCATGCAACAGGGCATGGGTAGCATGGGTGGTGGCCTGCCGCCGGGCCTTGGCGGGATGCCGCGCGGCATGACCCTGCCTGCAGGGCTTTCGGGGCTGATGCGGAAGAAATGACCTACCGGCTTTTTCAGGATGAACACTGCGGCCCGGTCCTTGAGACCGAGCGTCTGCGCCTGCGCATGCCGACCCTTGACGACATCGTTCCCAGCTACCGCTTCTGGTCCTCGGACCGCTCGCATCTGATGGGTGGGCCATGGACGATGGACCAGCTTGCAGCCGAGACGCAGGGCCTTCTGGACCAGTGGCAGAAGCACGGATTCAGCCTGTTCACCGTCACTTTTCACGGGTCTGACGACGGCATCGGTGGCATCGGCCCCTTCTTCCCCGAAACTCACCCCGAACCCGAACTGGGCTGGAGCCTTTGGGACGCCGTAAACGAAGGCAAGGGTCTGGCCCATGAGGCCGCCGCCGCCGCGCGGGACTGGTTCTTTGCCACCTCGGGCTACAAGACCGCGATCAGCTTTACCGACCCGCGCAATCACCGCTCGCATCGGCTTTGCGAACGGCTGGGCGGGGTCGTCGACCCGACTGCGCCAGTGCAGGAACCGGATGATGTCGTCTATCGTTACCACTTCGGGGGTCAGACATGATCGCCCCGACCCTGCACACCGACCGTCTGACCCTGCGCATGCCCCGGCTTGCCGACTTTGACCATCACGCTGCCTTCCACGCCAGCCGCCGCGCTGAATGGGAGGGCGGAGCGAAGTCACGCAAAGCGACCTGGTATATCTGGGCTGGCGATGTGGCGGTCTGGGCCCTGCGCGGCTACGGCGCATTTTCGGTCGAGCTGGATGGCACGTTTGTGGGTGAGGTCGGCATCTACCAACCCGACCATTTCCCCGGTCCCGAATTTGGCTGGATGGTGACGGCGGAGGCCGAAGGCAAGGGAATCGCCTTTGAGGCCGCACAAGTGGCGCTGGCCTGGGTCGGCGCGACCTTTGACTGGCCGCACATCACCTCGATCATCGACCCGGACAACGCCCGCTCCATCGCCCTTGGCTTGCGGCTGGGCGGTGTGATTGACCCAAGCCTGCCCGGGGTCGACGAAGGCGACGTGGTGATCCGGCACGACCTGCGGGGGACGGCATGACTAGCACGATACCTGTGATCGAGACGACCCGTCTGGTCCTGCGCGGCCCGCTTGACAGCGATTCCGCCCCATTGGCCAAATTTATGGTCAGCCCCCGCGCGACCTGGATCGGCGGACCCTATCCAGCCGAAGATGCGGCCGAATGGCTGGTCTGGCAGCGTAAACGATGGGCCGACCTTGGCCGAGGCTCGTGGATAGTGGCGCTGAAAGGCAGCAATACTCCTATCGGGCGCATCGGCCTGCTGGACCACGAGGGCTGGCATGAACCCGAACTCGCCTGGTTCCTCTTTGAAGGCTTCGATGGTCAGGGCTATGCCTTTGAGGCCGCAAATGCCGCCCGGACCTATGCGAACGGCCCGCTTGGCCTGCCGCCCCTTTTCAGTTTCATCGAGGCGACCAACGCCCGCTCTCGCGCACTGGTCGAACGATTGGGCGCGACCCACGAAAGCGATGTGCGGTTCAAGGACCACGATTTGCGCATCTACCGCCACCCCGCCCCGGAGGCCACAGCATGACGATTGACGCAAGCCGCCGCGCTGCCGAGCTGTTGGTAGACCACCGCGATGCCATCGACCGGCTGGACGCGATCTTGGTCTACACACTGGCCGAACGCTTCAAGCAAACCCAAGCCGTCGGCCGACTGAAGGCCGAACATGGCCTGCCGCCATCCGACCCCGACCGCGAGGCACGCCAGATGGCGCGGCTTCACGAACTGGCGACCGAGGCCGATCTTGATCCCGACCTCGCCAAGAAATTCCTGACCTTCATCATCAGTGAAGTCATCAGGCATCACGAGAAACTGCTGAAATAACAACCCGTAAGGTGGTCTATCTTGCCTACCTTACTCTTAGAAAACCCGAAGGAGACTACACCATGGCCATGAAAATCCGTCTTGCACGCGGCGGCTCCAAGAAGCGCCCGTTCTACTCGATCGTCGCTACCGATGCGCGCATGCCGCGTGACGGCCGCTTCCTTGAAAAGCTTGGCACCTACAACCCGCTGCTGGCCAAGGACGACGAAACCCGCGTCGTGATGAACCTTGACCGCGTCGCCTACTGGCTCTCGCAGGGCGCCCAGCCGACCGACCGCGTCGCCCGCTTCCTGGAAGCTGCCGGCGCACGTCCGAAAGCTGCGCGCAACAACGCCAAGGCCGGCACTCCGGGCAAGGCGATGGCCGAGCGCGCCGCCAAGAAGGCAGCCCGCGCTGCCGCCCCTGCCACCGAAGAGTGATGCTTCCCGGCCTGGGTATTCTTCGGCGTGGCGTGACACTGGTCCTTCTTGGCGCCGCCTTCATGGCGGGACTCAAGCTGGGCCAGTCGGGGCAGGTGCAAGCCTGCCTTGACGCCGAAGGGACCTGGGACCGACGCGGCTTTTGCAACGGAGCTTTGCCATGACCACCGAAATGATCTGCGTCGGCGCCATTGCCGGCGCGTTCGGCGTGACCGGCGAGGTTCGGTTGAAGTCCTTCTGCACCGAACCGACCGATATCGCCGCATATGGACCGCTTTTCTCTGAAGACGGGCGTCGCGAGTTCCATGTCACCCTGACCCGCCCTGTGGCGGGCGGGCTTGGTGCACGGGTTGCTGGCGTTAGCGGTCGTGACGCGGCCGAGGCATTGCGCGGCACCAGCCTTTTCGTGCCACGTGAACGCCTGCCCACATTACCCGACGACGAATACTACCACGCCGATCTGGTTGGCCTTTCGGCCTATGACACCGGAGGCGAGCTTATTGGCAAGGTAACAGCCATTTACAACCATGGGGCGGGTGATATCGTGGAGGTTGCAACGGTTCGTCACAAAACAACCCTGCTCTTGCCCTTTACCTTGGCAATCGTGCCAAATGTGGACTTGGCGGCGGGTAGAATAGTGATCGATCTGCCAGAAGAAGATGCTTAGCCGGTCGGTGCAAGCCTGCAAAGCCGCCGAAATGAAAAGGACGCCGGAATGCTAACTCGCCTGCGATTGCTGAAGGGCGCTGCGGCACTTCTGTATATCGGGCCACTTTTTGCCGGTTTGACCGGCATGGGCTGGGGTGCGGTTGCACCTTTCGCAGGCATTTTCATCGTCTGGCTGATGGTTCTGCGGCCAGAACAATGGCCTGCAACGCCTGATGAATGGCTTGGGGCCTCTGCCTGGCTGGCTGCGCTGACACAGGTGCTGTCGCAACTCCTGCTGGTCTGCGTGCTGTTGGGCATCGGTCGCGGTCTCGGTGCCGTTGCCGGGTTTCTTCCGGCTGTCAACCCGTTGTTTCCATTGGCTATATCATTCCTTGCCATTCCGATCTGTCGCATGTTGTGGGACGCGAGTGAAGCCGCCGACATGGGCATCTATCTGGATGATGAAGCCGAGGCAGCGCAGATTCCCCGCGTGGCTGCTCAGGCCGCAGCGGCCATCGTGCCTCTGTTGAATTTCTCGGATGACGCGCCTGATGCGCTGGTCGCTGCATCGGTTAACGAGACCATGCAATCCCTTGGCGCGGACGTGCGGCTCAAGGCTTTGATCGCCGCACTTTCACATCCCGACCGCAGCCACGCGGCCCTTCGGCGTGCCGTGGTCCTTTGGGCGACAGGACCCGAAATCGTGGCCCCCGGCCGGATCCCGAATCTCATGGCCGGAGCCTTCGCCATCGCAGGGTCGAATGCCGATCTTCTGCGGCTTTACGTCCCGCGCGGACTTGCGCTGATCGGGGCCTTTGCCAACCGGGCCGCAAGTTTCCCGGAGCCAGACGAACTGCGCAAGGTCGCAGGGCAATTGCTGGAGGCCGGGGCGCAAATGGATCTTCCGCTGCATCTTCGGACTGATCTGCACGACGGGCTTCTAGCTTTGTCGGTTGCTGTCGAAAAGGCGCTGACTCCGGTCATGCCCCCGGCCGAGCCGATGCCGGAACCGAAGCTCGTCTGAGAGACGGGGCTTTTCCATCCCACGGTTTCGGGCTACGTCGGCAGGATGAATGACCCGACTGAACCAACCAAAAGCCATGGCCGGATTTCGATCCGTGCCAGCTCCAAGCCCCGCGATCTTATGGAAGAGCCGCGTTTGGTCAAAGGTGCCTGGGTGGCAAAAGTCATTACGCTGCTGCCCGAAGCATTCCCCGGCACGCTTGGGCTGTCGCTGACCGGCAAGGCGCTGGATTTCGGGCTTTGGCGGCTTGAGGCGATCGACCTGCGAACCTTCGGTGAGGGTAGACATCGCAATGTCGACGACACCCCTGCGGGCGGCGGCGCGGGCATGGTCCTGCGCGCCGATGTTGTCGACGCCGCCCTGCGCCAGACTGCCGAGGGCACTCCTCCAGACCGTGCCCGCTGGCCGGTCATCTATCTTTCACCGCGCGGCAAGCCCTTTGATCAGGCCACTGCCCGGCGCTTTGCGGGCTGCGAAGGCATCACCCTGCTGTGCGGCCGCTTCGAAGGGGTCGACCAGCGGGTCCTTGACCATCACCAGATCGAGGAAGTCTCATTGGGCGATTTTGTCCTGACCGGAGGCGAAATCGCGGCGCAGGCGATGCTGGATGCCACGGTCCGCTTGCTGCCCGGGGTGCTTGGCAATGCCGCTTCGACCGTCGAGGAAAGCTTTTCGGACGGGCTGCTGGAGCATCCGCAATACACCCGCCCGGCCATCTGGGAGGGGCAGGATATCCCGGCTGTCCTGCAATCGGGCAACCATGCCGAAATCGCCAAATGGCGCCGCGCCGAGGCTGAGACCCTGACCCGTGCCCGGCGACCGGATATGTGGGAAAAACGCATCAAGTAGCCTTTGTGAAAAGCCATCGGCGAGCTTGTTAGTTTTCTTGCTTCAAGCAAAAGCGGGCATGTACCCAGGGCATGACGCTAGATCACCTTGCAGAAGCCGCGCCAGGAACCTTCCCGCCTGCGGCATGGAAGGCGGATCGTCGGGCCAACCGATTATTGACCACCAATCTAGTTATCGCGGTCTGCTTCAGATCGGCTTGGATGCTGGCGCGTGGTTGTCTCGCGGGACGTCAGGAACTGCCCGAGATCGGTATTGGAGATGCGCCAGCCCTTGCCGATGTCGATGGCGCGAAGCGCGCCAGACTTGATCCAGTGCCGCACCGTGGCCTCGGCGACCTCAAGCCTTTCAGCAACTTCCTGCACCGTCTGATAGCGGTCTTGCGGCATGAATTTCTTCCCAGCATCGTTACGACAGTATAGCAACTTTTGCTTGGGTTTGGTTGACCTGCGTCAAGGATCATCGGACATTTTGAGTGTATCCGGTCATAGGCAATGCGACATCGGGAACACTTTTCCTGCCCCCAATGTCGGCCTGTTGTCGTTCCAGACAAGGACAGAATACATGCGCATCGCCTATCTGCCGCTGAACACTTATCCTGAAGCAGCCCCGGATCGCGCAATTCTTGCCGCCGTCAGCTTTGCGACTGCGTTGAGATGCGGATTGCAGGTCTCTACTTTTGCAGTGGACGTCCCGAAGACGGCTTCGCCGATCGGCGGCTTTCTCATCAACGTCGAAGGCATGGCGCACGCTGTGGAAGAGCGCAGCAAAGCCGAATGTGCGCGCCTGCAAACCCTGATCAAGGGCGCGGCGCGGCCGGAACTTGACCTGTCGATCGCGAACCACAAGGCGGTGCTGGGCGCGGCGATTGGTGCCGCTGCGACCGAGGCGCGGTATTTTGACCTGGCGCTCTTGCCTATGGACGCCGAGACAGTCTCGGCGCAGGAAATGGCGCAGTCCCTTGTCTTTGGTGCGGGCGTGCCGGTGATCCTTGTTCCCCCGGCGACCCAAGCGGGTTCCGTCAATCATATTGCTATCGCTTGGGATGGAAGCCGGGTCGCCGCACGGGCGCTGTGCGATGCCCTTCCGCTGTTGTCTGCTGGGGGCCGCATTTCGGTTGTAACGGTTCAGGATGAAAAGTTGCTCAGTGGCTCTGGGATCGCGCAGACCCTGGCGGCTTCGCTTCAACGGCGCGGATACGCGGCAGAACCAGTCAACATCACGCTTGATGGCCGAACCATCGCTACGGCGCTGCAGGATCTCGCGCTTTCAGCGGGTGTGCAACTTCTGGCGATGGGAGGCTTCGGCCACTCCCGCCTGCGCGATTTCATCCTTGGCGGTGCGACAAAGGACGTACTTTCAGATCCGCGGCTGGCAGTTTTGCTTTCGCACTGATCGCTACAGATGCAGGGTAGGGAACGGTTTACGGCCGTCCTGTTCCTTTGCTGACTGGCTCCTTGCGGAAAACCCCGCCCCTTGACCCGTCGCGACCCTGCACTTATACGGCCCATGTCCGGGGTGAATGCCCGCTGGACCCGATTCCCTTTGCTTGCCCGCTTTCTTCCGCGGGGTCATCGCACTGGGGCGGCCATCAGAAAAGCAGGCGCCACCTGCGGCGGGCTTCTTGTGCGAACGAGGGGGACCCGGACGAAGACCGAAAGCTCTGGCGCGGCATCATCTCTGCGGAACACCGCAGGCAACTGGAGAAAGCGCATGAACCTCATCGCGCAGATCGAGGCGGAGCAGATCGCCGCCCTCGGCAAGATCATACCGGATTTCAAGGCCGGGGACACCATCCGCGTCGGCTACAAAGTGACCGAAGGCACCCGTTCGCGCGTGCAGGCCTATGAAGGCGTCTGCATCGGCCGCAAAGGGGGCGCTACGATCGCCGCCTCGTTCACCGTGCGCAAGATTTCCTTTGGCGAGGGTGTGGAACGCGTGTTCCCGCTGTATTCGACCAACATCGACTCGATCGAGGTCGTGCGTCGTGGCCGCGTTCGCCGCGCCAAGCTGTACTATCTTCGTGATCGTCGCGGCAAATCTGCCCGCATCGCCGAGAACACGACCTACAAAGCCAAAGCTGAATAAGGAGCGGGATGATGAAAGCAGAAATCCACCCCGAATATCACAGCATCACCATCAAGATGACCGATGGTTCGACCTATGTAACGCGCTCGACCTGGGGCAAGGACGGCGAGACCATGTCGCTGGACATCGACCCACTGGCGCATCCGGCATGGACCGGTCAGCAGGCCAAACTGCTGGACACCGGCGGTCGCGTGTCGAAGTTCAAGAACAAATACGCAGGTCTTGGGTTCTAAACCCCGAAATCAGATCATTCGGCAAATGGGCATGCGGAAACGCGTGCCCTTTTCGTTTGTTACGGCTGCTTCCCGCTTTCGCCCGTTACCCCCACGGCATATGAGAGGGCCGCAGGTCGGCAAGGGAATTGGCATGGCGCGGATCATCGTCGTCGGGAACGAAAAGGGCGGCTCGGGGAAATCCACCACCTGCATGCATGTGGCCACCGCGCTGGCCCGGATGGGCCACCGAGTTGGCGCACTGGATCTAGATCTGCGGCAGCGGACCTTTGCCCGCTACGCCGAAAACCGCAGCGCATACCTTGCGCAGGCCGGTCTTGACCTGCCCTCGCCCGACTACCGCGATCTGCCCGAGGCCGAACCGGACAGCAAAGCTTCGGGGGGGAATGTGCAGGACCGGCGGCTGACGCGGGCCATCGAGGCGATGCACGATCAAAAGGATTTCATCGTCATCGACTGCCCGGGCAGTCATACCCGGCTGTCACAATACGCCCATACGCTGGCCGACACGCTGATCACGCCGATGAACGACAGCTTTGTGGATTTCGACCTGCTGGCCCATGTCGATCCGACGACCGGTCAGGTCAAGGGCCCGTCGATCTATGCCGAAATGGTCTGGTCAGCGCGGCAGTTACGGTCGGGGGCCGGGATGACGCCGATTGACTGGATCGTGATCCGGAACCGGTTGGGCGCGCAGCAGATGCACAACAAGCGAAAGGTGGGCGAGGCACTGGACGATCTGTCCCAGCGGATCGGGTTTCGCGTGATCGCCGGCTTTTCAGAGCGGGTCATCTTTCGCGAGCTGTTCCCGCGCGGCTTGACCCTGTTGGACCTTCGCGACATCAAGTCCGAGCATCTAAGCCTGTCAAACATCGCTGCCCGACAGGAATTGCGGGACATGATGAATGCCCTCAGACTTCCGACTGTGACTGTCGAATTTTGAAGACCGGGCCGCCAAGCCCTACCTGATTCACCACCCGAGCGCGATTGACCATCTTAAGCCGCTTTTCGAACGGGGTCATTTCAACCTCATCCTCGGTCTGTTTGGGGCGGGAGATCCCCATCCTCTGCAGCAGGTTCGGTTTCTTTTTCATAGGGTCGGTCCCTTTGCTGTTGGCCCACAATCGGTGGGAAGCGGGGCAGGACTGTGGCAAATAATGACTCAAGTTGTGGTAACTTGCCAGAGAAATGGAACACATCGTTTCCGAAGCCCCGACAACACCCCGCAATGGTTGCATCAATGGCTGAAAAAAGGGTTAATCCGGCCCCTGAGCCAGTTCTATTTCCAGAAAGCGCTCGAACTCATCCAGGTCCAGCGGCTCGAACTGCCCGAATCCCTGCATCCAGACCGATGCCGTCCGCATCGAATCGGGCTCAAGTTTGCACCAGATCACCCGCCCTCGACGCTCTCGCGTGATCAGACCTGCATCTGCCAGTACGCCTAGATGCTTTGAGATTGCCGCCAGACTGACCGCAAAGGGTTCGGCGACATCGGTGACCGCCATGTCATCTTCCAGCAGCATGGCCAGGATCGCCCGCCGCGT